>JAUNXF010000017.1:8229-22570 GCA_030539935.1 Methanobrevibacter sp. | reverse complement strand
TGTTTTCAGCATCGAAGTAGTATTGGAAGGTATCCTTGGTAACAACACCATCCAATGGTTTGAATATTGCATTGTTTTCTCCTAGAAGGAAGTCATCATTCCCATTGTAAACAACGGTTACATTGTTTTCTCCAGCATTAATGTATTCTCCTGGAATAGTGTAGCTTGCTTTTCCTTCACTTAAGTCAATGGTTTCTTCTTTTCCATTGATTCTTATGGTCACATTTCCGCTAGCAATGATTGTTCCTTGTCCATTTGCATTTGTCACGGTTATTGCAACAGTTGCATCGTTTCCAATCCAACCAGCATTCACTTCAATTTGGATATCCGGTTTGTATGGAGGACAATTGTCTCTTACAGTATTGTCCTTGTCTTCGCTGAATTTAACTGCATCATCACCAGAGTAGGAATCACTGGTTAGCTTGTTGTCGGTTACAGTGTTGTTTGCACTGGTCTTAAGGTCAATTGCATATTCAGTATTGGTTGTAATCTCATTGAAAGTGATTGTGTTTTCATTTGAGTTTACGGTTACAAGTCCGGTTATTGTGTTTCCTGTCATTTCAGTGCCTTTTGCAGCAGCTGCTACGGTAACGGCACCATTAATGGTGTTGTCTTTCACGATACAGTTTGCGCCGCTTACGGTTAATGTGTTTGCGGTGTTTCCTTCTGCAGTGCAGTCAGCGTTAAGTGTCATTGCGCCAGCAACATTGTTGTCTAGTACAGTGCTGTTTACCATAGCAGTCAATCCGCATCCGCCGGTTAAGGTGTTGTTGATGTAGCTGTTATGGCCGCTTGGTTGTGGTGCTGCTCCCCATGTGGATTGCTGTACGATACCTGAACCTGGGTGGTTTACGGTATTGTTTTCGATGAGGTTGTATGCACCGATGACTGCGATTGCATAGCAGAATCCTGAATTTACTTTACTTTCAATCACATTGTTTGTGATGTTGTTGTAGCATGGGGTGTCCCCTGTTCCTACATAGGTTGTTATGTAGATGATGTTTCCGCTGTTCTTTGTAGCATTGATGACATTGTGGTCAATTACACAGTAGCTGGATTTTCCGATTACTAGACAGCTTGATCCGGTTCCTCCGTTTTCGAAGTAGCTGTTTTTGACAGTTACGTATGAGGAGTTGGATCTTATGCTTAGGAATCCGGTTGATGATCCTACGCCGTTCATGTTTGCAACCATGTGTATGTTGTCGATTGTGACATCATGTGCGGTTGTAATGTAGAATGCGGTGTTGAGGAACTTGAGTCCGGTTACGTTGGTTCCTGAACCTCCAGCCAATATGTTGAAGCTTCCGGTCTTGTTGGTTTCGATGAATGCGTCGCCGGTTGTACTTACGATGTTTACAGGCTTGTTTATGTTAGTTGTGTATGCGCCGAGGAAGTCTCCTTGGAAGTCAAGGGTGGCTCCTTCAGGAACATAGTCAAACAAGGTGTAGTTGTTTTCCCCATCGAAGTAGTATTGGAATGTATCCTTGGTAACAACGCCATCCAATGATTTGAAGGTAGTGTTCTTTTCACCAGTTGCAAAGTCATCTGCTCCATTGTATGTGACTGCTATTGTGTTTTCTCCAGGGTTGATGTCTTCAGCCGGAATTGTGTAGCTTGCTTTTCCTTCACTTAAGTCAATGGTTTCTTCTTTTCCATTGACTTTTACAGTTACATTTCCACTTGCAGGGATAGTTTCTGTTCCTTCAAGATTAGTTACAGTTATAACAATGTCTGCACTGTTTCCAATCCAAATAATAGGAGCTTCAATTTCTATGTTCGGCATATAAGGAGGGTAGTTGTTTTGCACAGTATTGTTTTTGCTTGAATCATAACTTACTGCCTCTTCACCTTTTTTGCTAGCCGCATATAATTGATTTCCTTCTACAATATTATTGCTGGATTTGAGAACAATTGCATACTCTTGATCGGTGTGAATAGAATTGTCAGTGATTACAAGGTTATTATTTGTTGCTTTAGTGGTTATTTGACCATTGATTATATTTCCATCTACTGTGGCGGTTTGGGTGTTTCTTGTACCAAAACTTATGTTACCACTAACATTTGAACCTTGAAGTGTTGCATTGTTGCCGTTAAGAGCCACATTGCCTGTAATGACAGAATCAATTACTTTTGAATTTTCTCCTTTAAGGGTAGTTGCGCCATTTAAGATAGAATCTCTAACAATGGCATTCTTACCATTTACTTGGGTTGCTCCATTGATAATATTATCATATGCAGTGGAGTTTTCATTTGCTGTCAATCCATTTGCAGTATTATTGTATGCAACAGATCCAATTCCTAAGGTAAGAGTTTTCCCTACAGTGTTGTTATAGGCAACACTGTTTTTTCCAGTATTAAATGCGCCAGTGACTGTATTGTTGTATAATGTAGAACCGTCTGGTGCATTAAAGGATGATCCATTAATCAACACATTATTTCGATATGTGTTGTTTATGAATTCTCCTTGACCCCATTGGGAATTAATTCCTGTTCCTCCATAATCTATGTAGTTTCCTTCAATTAGGTTATTGGCTCCAGTAATTACTAATCCCCAGCAAATTGCTGCAGGCTCTTTAAATCCATAAATCTTGTTGTTTGTAATGTTGTTGTATTGGTTAACTATAATTCCTGAAGGGATTTCTACATTGTAGGTGGTTAAGTAAATCATGTTTCCAACTTCACCTTCAACAACAATTGTGTTATTGTCAAAGGTACAGTAGTCTGCCCATGCAATAACCAATGAGCTTGAGCCTCCATTGTTTCTTGTATAGAAATAACTGTTTTTAACGGTTACATAAGTGGAATTGGCTCTTATTGAAGTAGCGCCTACTCCAGAACCGACTCTTTGGTCTTCGACAGTTACATTAATGTGGTCTAAGGTTACATTGTGTGCATTGAATACCCAAACCTGAGTGTTATGGAAAGTTATGTCACTTACATTGGAACCTGAACCATTATAGCTTATGGTAAAGCGATTTCCAGGATTTTCACCCATTAAGCTTCCTGCAGTGGTGTTCAAGTCAATGAATGCATCTTTTGTGGAACTTATCATATTGACAGGTTTGTTCAATTCCAAAACATAACATGCTTCTTCACTACTGTAAAAGGCCCCTTGGAAGTCTAAGGTTACCCCTTCTGGAATATAGTCATATAATCTGCCGGCATCGTTTGCATTGAAGTAATCAAAGAAAGTTGCATTGGTTACTATGCCATCTAAGGTTTTGAATGTGGCAGTGGCTTCTCCAGCTTCAAACTCATCACATCCACTGTATGAGACGGTTACAGTATTTGTGCCTGTAATGATGTCTGTGGCAGGGATTGTGTAGCTTGCTTGACCTTGGCTTAATTCAATTTCTTCCTCTTTGCCGTTGATTTTTATTGTTACATTGCCGCTTGCAATGATTGTTGCATTTTCTACGGCATTAACATTCACAATGATGTCGTTGCCGTTTCCATTCCATACATTGTTTACTGTAATCTCAATGTTTGGTGTGTAGACTTCAGCCGGTTCCTCTGGAATTTCATCGGTGTTGCCTGAAATTTCAGTTTCACTGCAGGAACCTGGGTTTATAGCTTCATCACCAGTTAAGTCATGTGCAATCAATGCATTTCCGGATACAGTTAAACTTTCCGCATCCTTGACAGAGACGGCATATTTGCCTTCAGTAACAATAACGTTATCTTGTATGTCAAAGGAACGTTCACCAGTATTATACTGGGCATAACTCACACCAAAGATGTAGTAATCATCGTTGTAATCTTCAGTATTGTAGGTGTAGATTGTATTATTGTATATTTGCCCTGCTCCATTTTGTATTTCAATACCTGAAACCAATCCCCAATCATTTGTTGTGGCTAAGCCGGTTATATTAATGAAGTTTTCACTTATATAAAGATTGGAATTAGTGTTCTGTCCAGTCATACTTGCTGAATAGATCCCTAAGTTAGGCCCATTTGATTTTGAAACGATATTGTTTCCTGTGATGTTGATGTCGCCGCCCACTACTTGAATTGCATATGCAGTTCCTGCGTCTGCCGCTCCACCACTTGTGGAAATGTTGAAGTTGTTTCCGATTATGTTAGAGTCAGTTGTGAAGCCAATTGTGAATGCATATAAGTAAATAGCAGTTCCTTCAGGTGTAATTGTATCAATCATTGAAAAATCGTTATTTTCAATGTTGATGTCTTCACATCCAACAATGAATATTGATTGGGCAGTAGGGTAACTTGCAGTGCAATCGTTTATAGTGGAGTTTTGCCTATTGTTTTTATAGTGAAGGCCTACAACTTCCTTAAATTTAACTGGATTTACAGTAGTCAGTCCCATAAGGAAATAATCCCAATCGTAATTGCTTGCATATAATGCAGGCAATTTTGTGGTAATGTCGTTTCCTTCGATTAAAATGTCATTTGCATCAAAAACATTAATTGCAATGGCATCTTTGGTATCATCGCTTACAGTGCTTTCAAAGAATATTGTGCTGTCTGTAAGCTCTATATTATCCGCACCATCAATGTTGATGGCAATTGCATCTTCGTCTCCAACACTATAGCTAATATTTAAATTAGTTAATATGGCATCAGATGCCCCTATATAGATAAGGTCTCCTAATGATGCATCACTGATTAATGTAAGTCCATCCAATTTAACATTTGAAGAGCTAATTGCAATTGCCATATTTCTTAAAACGGCATTGTCGCTATCAATGCTTATGCCTTTATTAATGGTAATTTTAGGAACGATAGCTGAAAACTCATCTTTGAATGTTAAATTTCCATTTACATCAGATTTTAGATTTCCACTTGCATCAAAATAATTAAAGAAGTTTTCACTGGTTACAACTTGTGAATCATCATTAAGCTTTGATGAGCCAAGCTGACTCCTCGAATTATCATTGACGCTTGTATCTTCAATATCTTCGTTAATAGCATTATCACTATTTTCTGTTGTTTCCACATCCGTAGAAAGGTCGTCAATAGTAATGTCACTATTAGCATCCAAGTTTATATTGTCTAAAACTGCAGAGTCATCCACAGATACATCTTCAGCAGCACTGGCTGCTCCAAATGTAAGAATTGCCAATAAAACCAGGCTAATTATTACTATTTTATTTAGTTTCAATTAATCACCTTTTAATTTCGCATATTCAAATATGACAAATAAAATTAAACTAGATTTTTTAAAAATAATGATTTTTAAAATTAATTTTATAATTTTTTAATAATATTTTAAAATATTCTTAAAAATATTAAATTATGATAATATTATCAATTATATTTGAATATCATTAATATATATTTTAGTTTTAATATTAATATATTACTAATTACCTTCAAAAATAATGGGCATTAATGAAATTTTTTGAAATTTTTAACTTAATTTCAGTATTGAAAATAGTTTAAATTTTTTAATCGGATGATTTTAAAAAATGCAAAATAGATAATTTAAATATTAAAAAGTTTAAAAATAATATTGTCTGATAAATATTGTTGCTAAACCTATTTATTAGATTTGCCTATCTAATATGTTTGCAGTTTTTTGCGAACATATTAGATTTATACCTATTGTTATTAATCATTAAATTTATTTAATTATCAAAATATTGCAAAAACTTTTTTTAAATTATTTATTTCGTGATTATATGGATGAATTAGAAACAATTGTATTTAAACATGCATTATTGAATGCAGCAAAGCATAAGGGAAGCGCAAATCCTGGAGCTGTGATGGGTTCTATCATGAGCAGTGAACCTGAACTCAGACCAAGGGCAAAGGAAATTGGCCCATTATCCGGTAAGATTGTGGCTCAAGTGAATGCACTTTCTCCAGAGGAACAGAAGGCCAAGATGGAAGAATTGGGAGTTGCTGTTGAAGAGAAAAAACAGAAGAAGGAGGAAGGACTGCCAAAACTTCCAGGGAAGAATAAGGATGTTGTAATGCGTTTTGCTCCAAATCCTAGCGGTCCATTGCATATTGGACATGCAAGGGCAGCCATTCCAAATGGGGAATATGTGAAGAAATGTGGAGGAAAGTTCATTTTAAGAATAGAGGACACAGATCCAAAGCGTGTTTATGAGCCAGCTTATGAATTGATTCAGGAAGACTTGAAATGGCTGGGAATAGAGCCTGATGAAGTGTACTATCAAAGTGACCGCTTTGAAATCTATTACCAATATGCTGAAGAATTGATTAAGCGTGGAGCTGCATATATGTGTACTTGTGATGGTGGAGAGTTCAAAAAGCTTAAGGACAGCTGTCAGCCTTGCCCATGCAGAGATAATTCTGTAGAAGAGAATATGGCACTTTGGAAAAGGTTCCCTGAAATGGAAGCAGGTGAAGCGGTGCTTAGAATCAAGACTGATATAAATCACAAGAATCCTGCCATTCGTGATTGGGTGGCTATGAGAATAGTTGAAGAGGAACATCCAAGGGTAGGCACCAAATACAGGGTTTATCCTATGATGAACTTCTCAGTGTCTGTAGATGACCATTTGCTTGGAATGACCCATGTATTGAGGGGAAAGGACCATTTGGCTAACAGCGAAAAGCAAAAATACCTTTATAGGCATATGGATTGGGAAATACCTGAATTTATCCATTACGGCAGATTGAAAATGGAAGACATTGCCTTAAGCACATCAAAGGCTAAGGAAGGAATTGAAGACGGAACCTACAGTGGCTGGGATGATCCAAGGCTTGGAACCTTGAAGGCAATTGCAAGAAGGGGAATCCAGCCGGAAACAATCACACAATTGATGGTTGAAATAGGAATCAAGATGTCCGATTCAGCTATAAGCTGGAAGAAGATCTATGGTCTAAACAGAAATATCATTGAGCAAAAGGTAAATAGGTATTTCTTTGTTCCAGACCCTGTTAAAATAGACATTGATGGTGTTCCGGAAGAAGATTTGGGATTGGAAATTCTAAGGCCATTGCACCCTGACTTTGAGGAAAGGGGAAACAGAACTCTTGTATTTGATAAGGAAGTCTACATCCCTAAAGCGGACTTTACCGATGGAATCAGCCGTTTGATGGATGCAGTGAATGTTGAAATCAAGGTTGAAGAGGCAGTGTTCCACAGCAAATCATTTGAGGATGCAAGGGAAGCTAAGGCAAGAATCATTCAATGGGTTCCAACTGATGCCATCAAGGCAAAGGTAGTTATGGATGATGCATCAATCACTGAAGGGCTCTGTGAAAAGGATTGCAGTGAATTGAAAGTTGGAGACATAGTCCAATTCGAAAGATTCGGATTTGCAAGACTTGATGAAATCAAGGATGATGAATTGATTTTCTATTATGCTCATAAATAGTGTCTGTGATAAACTTCATAGGCTCATAAATAGAGCATAATTCTTTTTTTTTATTTATTTGTAATATTTTATTCAAAAAATTGATTCTAAAAATTAAAAAATATAAAAATTAGTAAATTTATTTAAGATTAATTCGGCTTTTTTTTTAATTAAATAAATTTATTTGAAAATTAAAAATTATAAACTTTAAATTTTATGAATTAAGATAATAAAATTAAATAGTTAAAAATAGAATCAATTCTATTTCAACTATTTATCCAATTATTTTAAAATCTTTTTAACGGTATTGGATTTGACCCAAATGTTTTTGGATCTGTATCTGACTCCAATATAGCCTGGCTTGAGTCTTAGGATTTGACTTGAATAGTTTTCACCTTTAATCTCATAGATTACAATTTGGCCCACTTTAAGTTCAAACAATGTGCCGTTTATGTAAACCTCTTCGACATCGGTTCTTGCCTTATGCATCATCAATCTTTTTTGACCGTCTTCAACAGGCTCTTCTGCAGAAGTGGTTTTTCTAGTGCGTTTAGATCTTTCTTTGGCTTCAGCCCTTTTTTGGAGTTCCTCTTCGCTGATGCCTTTTGAGCCTAAAATCTTTTTGGTGTTTTCCACTCTGCGTTTTTTCTCCCTTTCTTTAGCTTCAATCTTTTCATAATCTTCCTTGGTGTAGACATTTGCATCTTTTTCGGAGGTTTCATCACTTACATCTTCGAAGGATTTAGATAAATCCTCATCGTCTGTCTTATTGTAAGATTCTCCATTAATCTCCTTGTAGATTTTATCCACATCCTCATTAGGCTGATTGTTTGCCAAATCAATTTCCTCTTCGTGTATTGGAGTGATTGTAATTGTGTCTCCAATATACTCGATTCCATTGCCTAAGTCTTGAGCATAATCATCAGGGACTATATCATCAACCTCTTCCACAATAACCGGTTTTTCTGGAACATTAGGCTTTCTGAAGTTTCTAATTGATTGAATGGCATTGCTGATTAATTCATTGCTTGTAGAACTGGTTTCAGCATCTGAATTGATTGTAACAAATTCATTTTCAGGAGATTCATCAACTTCTACTTTCTTATCCTTATTAAGGAGCAAGTGCAAGTCATCATTGTAGACTTTTTCTGCAACTTCAGAAATCTTGTCACTTACTTTTGAAGTTCCTTCAGATATAGTGGATTTGGCTTTTTCCGCTTTAGATTCTGTTTCAACTGCAGGTTCTTCATGTTCTGGGATGATTTCAGTTTCCACTTCCTCAGTTGCTTTAGCTGTTTCCTCTTTTTCTTCAGTTGCCTGCTTGATCTTTTCGATTGTAGATTCTATAGTTGGAGTTTCTTTAGCTTCTTCAGCAACTTCAGTTATCTTTTCTTCTATAGTTTCTTTAACTTCAGTTGCTTCTTCTTTAGCTATTTCCTTAGCTTTGGTTGCTTCCTCTTTAGCGGTTTCTTTGGTTTCAGCTAATCTTTCTTCCACTCCTTCTTTAGCTTCTTCAATCTTTTTAATTAATTCAGCAGTATCTTTTTCTGCCTTCTCAACCACTTCATCTTTTTCTGCAGTCTTTGCAGCTGCATCTTCAATCTTAGCAGATTCCTTAATTTCTTGAATGCTGTCTGCTGGTTTGACAGATTTTACAACTTTCACTGCACCGTCAGCATCATCTACTATTAATTTATTTGCATCACTTGCAATGAATTCCTTTTGTTTTTCTGTCATTGGCTCTTGACGAGCTTTTGGTTGTGCAACTTTTTGTTTTGCACTGTTAATGGTTGCAGTATGTGCTGGCTTGATAGGTTCTTGGAATGATTTGACTTCTTCTTCCTTGTTCATTTGGGTTTTAACTCTTTCAGGAGTTCTTTGAACCTTTTTAGGGACTTGGCCCGCTGCAGCCTGTTGTTTTCTAACTTTTCTCACTTGTTTTTTAGGAGCATTTTCCATTGCTTTTGCTCTTTGTCTAAGCAATGCAGTTGTTCCGCCAACATTCTCATTTTCAATGAGATCGTCAGATGCTATTGCTTTTCTTGCTCTTCTTGCATCTTTCATTTCTGCCTTGGATTGGCTGTTGATTGTATTTGTGTAGTGTTGTGCTTCGCTATAATTTGCACGATTTCTGCTTGTTTTCCTAACTCTTTTACGTTTTTCATCATCGTAATCAGACTTGGTGCTGTTGATAAACTCTTCCAGTCTCTCTTTTTCATCATCTTTTTCCTTATCCTTATAATATAACTTAACAATTATTATGGATATTATTCCGATAAGTGCTATTACAATAAGCAATATTGCTGTTACTTCTTTCATTTTTTCACCGAATTAATCTTTATTATGATATCCTAATTATGAAAACAATAATTTAATAAATATGAATATTGTTTGTTTTTTATAAAACAAATCATAGCTAAGGATAGATTATCTTATAGTATTATATGTATATCTTTTTTATTTTATTTATACATTAGTTTTATAATTATTTGAATCTGGATTTTTTTTAAAAATTTTTACATTTTCCATCACATTCATAATCACTAATCCACAATTTTATATAATATATTTAATAAATATTTAAGTGTTAAATAGTTAGAAATTATTAATAAATTAATTTTAAATTATTATTATTTTTTAAGATTGATTTAGGGTTAATTTTTAATGTTTTTAGTTCATGTTTGAGATTTTTTGACTAATAATTTAACATAGATTACAATAATTTATAAGCTAATAATTTTAATTATTTAAATTTATATCCTAAGGGGTGTACATATGGTAAAAATTAATGAAAATTATCTTTTATTGCAAAATAGTTATCTTTTTGTAGAAGTAAATAGGCGTGCAGCAAAATATATGGAAGAAAACCCAGATAAGAATGTAATTAAAATGGGTATTGGGGATGTAACAAAACCTTTATCCCCTACTGTAATTTCAGCTTTCAAGGATGCTGTAGATGAAATGGCTGAAGCAGATACATTTATGGGATATGGTCCGGAACAAGGATATGACTTTTTGGCTGATGCCATCATTAAAAATGACTTTAATAGATGGGGAGTGGAATTAGACCTTGATGAGGTATTCATTTCAGATGGTGCAAAATGTGATACTGGAAATATTCAGGAAATCTTTGCTTTAGATAATGTCATTGCAGTAACTGACCCAGTTTACCCAGTATATGTTGACACAAATGTAATGGCTGGCAGATCCGGAAACATTAAGGATGATGGAATGTATGAAAATATTGTTTACCTTCCATGTACCGAGGAAAATAACTTCGTTCCAGAACTTCCAAGCGAACCAGTTGATATAATTTATCTCTGTTTCCCAAACAACCCTACCGGAACCACCTTAACCAAGGATGAGTTAGCTAAATTTGTAGAATATGCAAAGGAAAATGATGCACTTATCCTATTCGATGCAGCTTATGAGGTTTTCATCACAGAAGATAATGTGCCTCATACCATATATGAAATCGATGGTGCTAAAGAGGTTGCTATTGAATTCAGAAGTTTTTCAAAAACTGCAGGATTTACCGGTACACGTTGCGCTTACACAGTTGTTCCTAAGGAAATTAAGATTAAGGATGCAGAAGGCAATGAGCAATCTGTAAATGCATTATGGAACAGAAGACAAACTACCAAATTCAATGGTGTTTCATACCCTGTTCAAAAGGCAGCTGAAGCGGTCTACACAGAACAAGGTCAAAAGGAAATCATGGAAAACATTGACTATTACCTTGAAAATGCAAGAATCATTCGTGAAAGCTTATCTGATATTGGATTGAATGTTTATGGTGGAGTTAACTCACCGTACATTTGGGTAAAGACTCCAAATGATATGGAATCCTGGGATTTCTTTGATTTATTATTGGAAGAGGCAAACATTGTTGGAACTCCAGGTTCTGGATTTGGTCCAAGCGGTGAAGGATATTTAAGATTGACTGCATTCAACACTTTGGAAAACACTAAGGAAGCTATGTCAAGGATTTCAAAATTGTCATTCTAGATTCTTGATTTTATTAATAGATTTCTAGATTTTTGATTATAATTTAGATTTCTATCTATCATTTGACTTAAAAAATTTTTATTGGTGAAAAAATGGAAGTTAATTCTCTTTTAATTGAAGAAAATGATGATTTACAAGATTTATTCTCTAAATATGGTGCTTTGGCATTGGAAAAACAGGAAACATTAGGTGCTCTTGTTGGAGATGCCGAACCTGAATTGGATATTGAAAAAGGGGTTGTAAAATTTAATGATAAGGAATTTTCCATTCAACTGATTGGATTCCTGGACCCTGATGAGGACACTTGGTCTTGGGCATGGGATAACGAGGATATAGGTTTTCCTGAAAACTTGATTGAAGAGGCAAAGGCAGTTAAGGAATTTGGCCAAAAACAGAATGTCCCTCAATTCTATGAAAATGTATTCAAAGCAAGCTTGACTGAAGCCCATATCTTAAACATGACAATATCCTCCCTATTCAGCAATGATGCATACTGTGCAGTAAATTATGGAAGCTTCATATTCTTTGTAACCATTGAATCTGATGAAGTTCCTATAAGTGATGACCCTGATGTATTTGCGGTTGTAATAAATGATTTCCATCGCAGATTTGAAGTAAATCATAGAAAAGCTTTAAGATCATATGCTGAGTTAAAAGGATATGAATACAAGGAAAGAGATGATTTTTCAATTATAAAAGTTGGGGATGACAGAATCGTTGTTGGCTTGACTGAAAGAAAGAACATTCAAAACATTAAGGTTTTAAGAGCTTAATGCTTTATTTTTTCATTGCCTTTAGATTTTTTCACTTTTTTTAATCATATTCTAATTATTTTAAAATTCTCAGCAAATGTTTAACTAAATTTTACTCTTTAATAGGTGTTCTTATGGATCAGGAATTAGTTGATGAAATTAATTATGAAATTCAAATATTGATCAAATCAGGATTTTACAGTGATGATGAGATATTGGAAATAATTGATGATGAATTTATTGAAGAAGACTTGTCTGAGGATTTGATTTTAAAGCTCTTTTTAGAGAATAAGGAAAAGATAGGTCTGATCGAAGAAGATTCAGAGGACTTTATTAACTTAAGGAATGCATTTTGTGATTTGACTAAGGAAAAGATCATTTCCATTCATAATGCAGGTTATGATATTGAAGAGGGGATTCAGGATTCCTTTGAATTGTTCACACATTTGAAAAACAATAAGTATTCTCCAATAGGATTCTGTTTCTACACCTTTGAAGACATTGAAAATGTCATTGAGGGCAATGGATTATGCATTGCCTTTGGCGATTTCGAATATGATGAAGAAAAGGGTCTGAAAATTGCTCAGAAAGTAGCAGAAACTCTTAAAGTAAATGGTTTTGATATTGATTGGAACGATTCCGTAGATGAACTGATTGAAATTAAAGATTTTTGCTGGAGAAAACATTTTGATGGTGAGGAATATTCTATGGATGGGGCACTTGAGGATTTCATTAGATTAAATAGTGAAGAAAATGAATAGCAGATCCAAAGAAATTATTGAAGAGGCAATTTCACAAGGGAGATGGACTTGGCTTGAAATAGACAATAATTCAAATTCATTATATCTGGAGTTTGAAAATCTTAAACTGTCATCTCAACCTATTTATGATAATTCATATAGGGGAGAATTAGCCATTCGCTTTGGTCAAAACATTTATTTCGCATTGTTTTTCAATAAAAAAGAGGATTTAAATTTTTTAAGGTTTAATGAGGATTATATGAATCAGTTGTTGGAATCTGATGAATTCATCACTGACAGGTTCCCTTATTTTTATCAAGAGTTTTTAAAACCTATAACTAAGTTCAAATTCCAAGATTATGATTATTTGAATGAAATTAAAGGAAGATATAATCATAAAAAAGATTTGGCCGATAATAGGGATGACAATAAAATCTTTGATTTCCTATTGTCATTTGAATGTGAAGACATAGCCATTGCAGTTGGAGGGGATTTTTTAAACTGCTTTAATGATTTTGAATCATTGAATGATGATGAAATAAAAAGGGTTTCAAATAATTGGATTCTTTATTATATGGATTATTGGAATAAAAAAGGTACTGAAAAGGAATATGAAGTTGATCTGCTTTGTGAAGAGTTTCCTTTAAAGTAATTGTTTTTTAAACAAATTTTTAGACGGTTAATTTTAATATTATTTAGCGATTTGCCTAATTGATTTTGGTGTATTTATGGAACAGTTAGAAAAAGGGTATAATTATCTAGAGAATAATAACTATTTCTTTGGTGAAATACCGGACAAGAGAGCTATTCAAGTGGCAGATTATAAATTCTTTTGGGACACTTCAGATGAATTGTCTCCTTTTGGCTGTGAGGAAGCCTATATTGCCTTTTGTGAATTATGCAATTGGCTAATAGACAATCCAAACGCTCCAATTATCGAATGTTTTGAATGGATTTTAGAATCATGGGATTTGGAATTGGATGATTTTAATGATGATATCATTGAAAGTGACAGTATATTAAGAATCATTCAGGACATGGATTTTTACGAAGAGTTGATGAGTTTGGATTACACTATAATCAGCACTGGCTTCGGACAGCTGATTCTTCAGGGAAAAATTGATATGGATGTAAAAAACATCATTCAATTATCTATTTTACGGCAAATGAATTCCAATGTTTTAGATAATTTTTTAGGAAATAACATTGAATGGAAGTATGTAAGATACTTATATCTTCAAAAGCTTTTAGAGATATTGGAAGAGGCTTAACTAACTTAATTCTTAATTTTTCACGATTATATCCCTTATTTTTTCTTATAAACTTTTAAATTAGGATAAATTTATAAAGGTTAAAAAATAAAGTATATATGGTTTATTAACTATGAATTTAATTTTAAAAATAGTGAATTCTAAGCTATTTCTATTAAAATCATTTTTATTTGAAGACTATACTTAAAAACTGACTTAATTATACCTAATCTAAATTAAGTTATACAAAAAATTTACTTGACTATGCTTAAAAACTAACTTAAGCATGCTAAAACTGA
>JAUNXF010000017.1:0-8219 GCA_030539935.1 Methanobrevibacter sp. | reverse complement strand
CTATACTTAACTATACTTAAAATCTATACTGATAATAATATTTTAAAAAGGAGAGTTTAAATGACTTGTAGTATATTAGTTGGAGGAGCTTGGGGAGATGAAGGTAAAGGAAAATGCATCACTTACCTTTGTGATAATGATAAGCCAAGCATTATTGCCCGTGCTGGAGTTGGACCAAATGCAGGGCACTCTGTTGAATTCAATGGAGAAAAATATGGTTTAAGATTAACTCCATCTGGTTTTGTACATAAAGATGCTAAGCTTATGATTGGTGCAGGAGTTTTAGTAAATCCAGATGTCTTATTCAATGAGTTTGAAAACTTGAAAAAATATAATGTAAAGGAAAGAATGACTGTAGATCCAAGATGTGCAATCATTAATGAGGATCACATAGCCAGAGACAAGAATTCTGAATATTTGGCTAAAAAGATAGGAAGTACAGGTTCAGGTTGCGGACCTGCCAATTCAGACCGTGTATTGAGAAATATTAATCTTGCAATGGACATTCCAGAACTTGAAGATTATATCGGTGACGTATCCATTGCATGCAATGAAGCCATTGACAATGGAGAGGATGTCTTTATTGAAGGTTCACAAGGATTTGCCCTTTCACTCTATTACGGCTCTTTCCCATTTGTAACCAGTAAGGACACTACAGCATCAACTTTCGCTGCAGATGTTGGTGTTGGGCCAACTAAAGTGGATGAGGTCATCAATGTATTCAAATCATATATTTCCCGTGTTGGAGAAGGTCCTTTCCCAACTGAAATGACTCAAGAGGAAGCTGAAAGCAAAGGTCTTGAAGAATATGGTGTTGTAACTGGAAGACGCAGAAGAATCGGTTACTTTGATATGGAACTTGCAAAGGAATCCTGCAGAATCAATGGTGCCACTCAAATTGCATTGACTTGTGTGGATAAGCTGTTTGACTGTGCACGTGTACAAGACTACGGCCAGTTATCCGCTGAAACCAAAGCTTTCATTTCAGAAATAGAACAAGAAACTGGTGTTCCGGTAACTATCATTTCCACTGGACCAGACTTAAAGGACACCATTGACTTAAGAAAAGAATTGTTATGATTCTTTTTTAAAACTTTTAAAAAAGTTTTATTAAGTTTTTTTTTATTTTTCATTTTTCATTTTTTTATTTTTTTAACATTTTTTGATTAATTTTAAAAGTTCTGACTATTCTAAATTCATATTTCCACAATCTTTATTAAATTAGTTCTTTTTGATTCACCTAAAGGGAATCCTCCTGTAATCACTATAAGATCTCCTTCATTTAAATTGAATTCTTTTTGAGTTATTTCCTTAGCTTTCTTGCTCATTTCACCCATATTTTCGAACACATCAGTCACTATGGCCTTTACACCAAAGTTCAAGACAACCTTTTCTGCAATATGGCTTGATGGACAAAGGGCTAAGATTAAGGGGTTTGGCCTGAAATTGCTGATTTTACGAGCTGTAAAACCGCTCATGGTAGGTGTAACAATCAATTTGATGTCAGAATATTCTGCAGCCGCTATGACCAATTTGGCAATTGTATCGCTGATGCCTATTGTTCCTTTATAAGATGTATGCTTTGTATAATCTATGGTTGATTCCACATATTTGCATATTCTGCTCATTATTTCAACGGATTCAATTGGGTATTTTCCAACGGTGGTCTCTCCAGACAGCATGACGCAATCGGTTCCATCCAATATTGCATTAGCCACATCTGACACTTCAGCCCTTGTAGGTCTTGGATTTTCATACATGGAAGCAAGCATCTCTGTAGCAACAATTGCAAACTTACCTTTTTGGCGGCATTTCTTTATGATTTCCTTTTGAAGCATTGGTAGCCTTTCCATTGCAACTTCCACTCCCAAGTCTCCTCTAGCCACCATGATTCCATCGGATACATCAATTATTTCATTGATATTTTCAATTCCCTTATTGCTTTCGATTTTTGAAATGATGAGGGCATCTCCACCTGCCTCTTCAATTATCTTTCGTGCTGCAATCACATCCTCTTTTGCAGTGACAAAGGATAATGCCAAATAGTCACAGGCATGTGTTGCTGCAAAGGCAATGTCCTTTTCATCCACTTCACTAATGAAATCCAGTTTCAAGTCCACACCCGGAACATTGATTGTCTTATGGTCTTTAATGTCGCCGTTGCCTAAGGCCTTGAGTACAACATAATCATCTTTCTTTTCAATGACTTCCAATTCAAGAAGGGCATTGTCTATGAGCACCTTGTTTCCAAGTTTTATAAAGTCAATAGCTTCACTATGATTGACTCCGAATTCATTTTCATTGCCCAGTATGCAAGTCTTGCTCATCTTAATGGTCTCGCCCTTTTTGAGACTTACTCCTCCGTCTTTAAATTTCAAAGTCCGGAATTCAGGTCCTTTAGTGTCATACATGATTGCGATAGGTTTATTGCATATTTTACGCACTTTTCTAACAACATCGATTATTTTTAATATGTCCTCTTCAGTGGCATGGCTAAGATTGATACGTGCACAGTCCATGCCGTTATTGACCATTTCACTCATAACTTCAATGCAATCACTTGCAGGGCCGACACTAGCTATAACTTTTGTCCTTTTCATATGGCATCTCCCAATTGTAATACTAATATATAAAATATTATGATTTAAAATTTTATAAACTTGTTGATTTAGTTAAGAGGAAAAATAGAAAAAGAATGAAAATTAAGTGATGAATTAAGTAAATTAAAATTAAGTAATCTGATGATTTTAAAAAAAGAAAATATACTAAATAAAAAAGAAAAGGATAATGAAATTTAGTCATTAGCTAAATTATCGAAGTATCCTTGGATGAATATGACTGGAGTTCCTTTGTCTCCTGAACCACTGGTTAAGTCACATAATGACCCAATCAAGTCAGTCAATACTCTTGGAGTGGTTCCTTCGGTAATCATTTGGCCAGTCAAGTCTGCATCTTTTTGTCTTATCTCTTCTTTAATGGCTTCTTTTAATTCGTCTCCTTTTAAGTCAGCGAATTTATTGTCAGAAACATATTTCAATTTGATTTCATTTGGATATCCTACTAATCCTTCGGTATGTGCTGGTGAAACAACAGGGTCTGCCAATTCCCAAATCTTTCCGACAGGATCCTTAAATGCTCCATCACCATAAACCATTACTTCAATTTGTTTGCCTGTAAGTTCAATTAATCTTTTTTGAACTTCATGAACTAATGTATCTCCTGTTTTTGGGAATAATTTTAATCTTTCTTCTGTTGCCTTATTTGAACCTAACAATCCAAATTCCGGATTGCAGCCGGAATCTCCAATTGGTTCAGTTAAAATTTCATGCAATCCGTATACATTAGCGCCTTCAGCCTTAAGGAATTTGGTGGTTTTTTCTCTTGTGTGGATATCACAGGTTAAAATGTCATTATTATAATCAAGAATTGTTTTTACATCATTTGAGAAGACAAATTCAACTTCACAGTCTTCGCTTTCAATCAATTCTCTGTAAAAGTCGATCATATTGATTCCAGTAAATGGATGTTTCCATGATCCGAAAGTTTCCTTATATTCTTCTTCAGAGATTACGCTTCCTAAATTGTATTCGCTTTCCTCTAAAATCTCTTCATCTAAAATGCCGTTTCCCACTTCATCTGCAGGGAAGGATGTTAACAATGTAATTTTATCCATTCCTCTTGCAATACCTTTTAAGATAATTGAGAATCTGTTTCTGCTTAAGATAGGATTTGTTACTCCTATGTTTTTAGATGGGAATTTATTTTGGACATCTTGAGCAACATCATCTACAGTTACATAATTTCCTTCTGAAATACCTACAACTGCTTCTGTAATTGCGACAATGTCTTTGTCTCTGAATTCAAATCCTTCACTTTCTTTTGCTGCCATCAATGAATCTACAACAATGGTAGCTAAATCATCGTTTTCTTTAATAATAGGTGTTCTTATTCCACGTACTACTGTACCAACACATCTCATTTTTATAACTCCTAATAATCATAAAATTTTTTGTATAAAAAACTCCATAACCTATTAATTTTATATTCATTCAATTATTTATATGTTAAGTTTTTTAACTTTTTTTTATTTTTTAAAATGGTTATTCCAATCAAAAATGTGGAAGTTGCACTGATCTTTTTTATCTCTTTTTTCAATTTTTTTCTATTTTTCAACCATCTTTTCAAAAAGTATTACTTTTCATAAATTATATATATTTTAATAATAATACATTCTATTATGAAAAACATTATTAATCCGAATGTAGAAATTCCTGATGATCAGGTAGCTATGGCATTCTTTAGGAGTGTCCGTTGGGTTAATGGAGTTTATTGTCCTAAATGTAAATCATATAATGTTAATAATAGGGGGAATCAGGGCAGAACTCGAAGATATGTCTGCAAGGATTGTGGAGCCAACTTCAATGACTTCTCAGGAACCATATTCCATAAAAGCAAGATACCTCTTAATGTAATGTTATATATTCTATTCAACTTAGATAAGAAAACCACTACACAATTATCTGAAGAGTTAGATTACAGTAGGCAATGCATCTCTAGGATATCTAATCTGTTTAGAGATAAATTGTTAAGCAATCCTGAATTTTTTGACATAGAAGAATAAGATTGCATATTCTTAGATTTTTTATTTTTCCAATTCTATTGTTTTATACTTTTAAAACATTTCTGGAATGTGCTTATGTTAGCATATTGGTACATGTTTATTGATTTTTGTAACTTTAACAGTACATATATGTTAGTATATTGGGATATTAACAATTGTTATATTTTTTTCCATTGGCTCATCATATTGTTTTAATTCTAGTTATTCTAATTAAATTCAACTAGTTTTTAAAAATAATCATATTTAACTCTATTTATTTCGTTTAATCATCTTTATATGCTTATTTTAACATTAATTTTTTGAATTTCTAACTATTTTTTGCACTATTAATCTATCATTCCTTTATTTAATGAAAAACATTATATATAGCGTTTATACAATTTTAATATAAGTAATAAGTTTTTAAATTATATTTTATTAATCCATAAAAACTAATTGATAAATACCTTTTTAATTTCCAAAATTAAACCTTTATTTTAACTTATTAGTTTTTTCTAAATTATTAAAAAATAGTTTATAAAAAAACAACTTATTATTTTAAAAACTTTATATGGCTTTAAATGAAAAGTTATATAAAAAACAACAATTTGTTTAATTTTAAAAATTAAAGTGATTTTTATGGATAAAAAAATTCTCGCAATTATTGCTGTTGTTTTAATAGCTATTTTAGCTGTTGGCGCTTACTTTGCAACAAGTGGCGGTTCAAGTGATAATGTGGTAAGAATCGGTCACTTACCATCAGATCACGACACTGCACTTTTTGTTGCACAAGAAAAGAAAATGTTTGAAGACCAAGGCCTCACTGTTGAACTTACTCAATTTAACAATGGTGGAGACTTAATGACTGCTATGGCAAGTGGAGATATTGATGTTGGTTATGCAGGTATCACTCCTGTAATGTCTTCCATTTCACAAGGAGTTCCAGTAAAAGTAGTATCTGGTGCTCAAGTTGAAGGAAGTTCCATTGTCGCTAATAAAAACAGTGGAATCAACACAGTTGCAGACTTAAAAGGCAAAACCGTTGCAACCCCTGGTGAAGCAACCATCCAAAACATGCTTTTAACCTCTGCATTAACCCAAGCTGGCGTCTCAACCAATGATGTTGAATTTACCACTATGAAAGCTGCACAAATGACTGACGCTTTAAAAGCTGGTCAAGTGGATGCTATGATCATTTGGGAACCATATGCTTCAATTGCTGTTAAAAACGGTGATGGCAAATTAATCGAAACCAGTGGTGAAATCATTCCTGGTCACCCATGCTGTTGTGTTGTAGCAAGAGAAGACTTCATCAACGATCATGGCGATGCATTAGCAAAAGTATTGGAAGCTCACAAAAACGCTACAGACTTCACTAACGCAAATCCTGCAGAAGCAGCAAAATGCTTGCCTGAAGACATTGTACCAGATCAAGAGTTACAAGCAAGTGTTATTGAACAAACCACCTTCATTTCAGGTTTAGATGACAGTTACAAACAAAATGTGATGGACTTCATGAACCTTGAAGTGGAATTAGGTCTTTTAAACAAACCTTTAACTCAAGATCAAATCTTCGCAGATTTATAGAATAATTTCTTTTAGAATTAACTGATAAGTTTTGCTCTTCGGAGTAATACTTATTAATTATTTTTTTAACTTTTTTTTTAAAAATTAGATATTTATTTTTTAAAGCCTTTAATAGTTTTAACTTTAAAAACTTTGTTGTTTTTAATTTAAAATTTGTTCATTTACAATTGAATTTTTTTAAATGCTAAATTATATATATTATAGAGTAATAATTATTAATATATAAATGATATAATTCATTAATTAATTATTAGTTAGATTATTGCTTATTTTTGATTTAAATGGGATTTTTAATTTAATTATTAGTTAATAAATTATATTAAATAATTTTATAGATAGTGATTTATGTGGATATTAAGAAAGAATTTTTACCATTTATTTTACCGGCAATACTTCTTATAATTTGGTATCTTCTTACTGATGGATTGCATTTGATTCCATTTTATATTTTGCCAAGTCCTATAAATGTATTCACTGCAGGATGGACTTTGATAAGCAATGGAAAACTGTTTATGCATACCTCAAGTACACTTGTAAAGGTATTTTCAGGTATTATCCTTGCATCAGTGGTTGCCATTCCTTTAGGAATAATTCTTGGATGGTATGAAACTTTAGATAGGTTAAGTTCATTGATTATCAGTATCCTAAGGCCTATTCCACCTATTTCATGGATTCCATTTTCAATTTTATGGTTTGGTATAGGATTATCATCAGCAGTATTCGTAATCTTCATCGGTTGCGTATTCTCCGTACTTGTTTATACTATAGATGGTGTAAAAAGGACCGATAAGGTTTTAATTGAAGCTGCTCAAACTTTAGGTGCAAATAATTGGGATATCTTAACTAAAATTGTACTTCCTTCTACATTGCCTTACATCGTATCAGGGCTTAAGGTAGGTGTAAGTATTGCTTTGATGTGTACAGTATCTGCTGAAATGATTGCTTCAAGCAAAGGTTTAGGATATATGATCTTAACTGCAAGTCAATTGTTCCAGCCAGGAACTGTGGTAGTTGGTATGATAGTTATCGGTATAATTGGTATTTTATTTGATTATGGATTTAGAAAAGCACAAGAAAAAATATTCTGGTAGCTTACCAGTTTAAATATTGTTAAAAGGTGTTTATATTGGCAATTGATATAAAAAATGTTTCTAAATCATTTATTACAAAAGATAAAGATTTCACTGCACTCAAAAATGTTAATTTGCATGTTGATGATGGGGAATTAATCTGTCTTTTAGGGCCTTCTGGCTGTGGAAAAACCACTCTTTTAAGGATGATTGGTGGTTTAGAGCAAGCTGATGAAGGAGAGATATATGATAGAGGAGAGCTTGTAACAGGCCCTTCAAAAGACAGAGGGTTTATTTTCCAACAATATTCTTTATTTCCTTGGCTAAATGTTTTAGATAATGTAATGTTTGGATTAAATTTATCTGGGGAACATAGTAAAGAAGAGAATCTTGCAGCTGCTGAAAGATACTTGGAAAGAGTGGGATTGGCTGATTTTAAATATAGTTATCCTCATGAACTTTCTGGAGGTATGAAACAAAGGGTGGCTATCATTCGTTCTTTATTAAACCACACTCCCGTTTTACTCATGGATGAACCATTTTCCGCAGTGGATATGTTAAATAGACACAGTTTGCAGGAACAATTGATTGGTGTTTGGAAAAGATTTGAATCTACAATTCTTTTTGTAACACACGATGTTGATGAAGCAGTTTATTTGGCTGATAAAATTGTGATAATGGATAAAAGGCCAGGTAGAATAAAAGAGGTAATAGAAGTGCCTCTTGAACGTCCAAGACAAAGGGAATCAAGAGAGTTCCTAGATTTCCAAGACGAAGTTGAAAAACGTTTAGGCGTTTGGGAACCTTAATTTGCTTTTATGGCGGATCTGGCTTTTTAGTCTTTGGCTAAAAACATTAATCTTTTTTTTATTTTTTATTTTATTGGGGGGAAAACCCCATTATATTCTATTTTTATTTTTATTTTTAAAAAGAGGTTCTATTTTTTTTAAAAAAAGAGGGTT
>JAUNXF010000073.1 GCA_030539935.1 Methanobrevibacter sp. | reverse complement strand
AAAGGATAATTAAAAAATATGGAAAGATTAAAAATTAAATGAATCAATCCAATTCAAACACTTTAATGTCCTCATAGATTGGCCCTTGAGGTGTTAAAGTGCTCTTTTTTAAACATATCCTGGAAACATTCATTTGACCAATTTCAATATCTTCCAATTTTTCAATCACATCTCTAATTCCCTTTTTATCTTTAGGGCTTTTGACTCTTCCAATGGTCAAATGAGAAATGAAGTTCCTTTCTTTTTTAAATCCTAATTTTCTAAATTCCCTATCAAGATCTTTTTGCAAATCTTTTATAGGAGATCCTTCATCCAAACCTAACCAAAGGACCTTAATTACATTCTTATTAGGGAAGCAGCCACAGTTTTTAATGTTCAAATCAAATGAGGAATAATTCTTAATCACTCTCTCAACTGCATTGCCAATATCTTCAACCATATCAGAATCAATGTTTCCAAAGAATTTTAAGGTAAAGTGCATATTTTTAGAATTGACATATTTGATATTGGCATTAGTCTTTTTAAACTCCTTCTGAACATCTAAAATCTTAGGAACCAATGATTCATCGAGTTCAATAGCTAAAAAACTTCTAATAGTCTCAGATTCTTTAAATTTCATATTATCTTCCCATAAACTAATTATCAGCAATGGCTGCATAAAAATATTAAGAATTGTTCATCTCTTTAAATATTGGCCTGGGTTTAAAAAGTCATCTAAACTGTTTAGATAATCAGATACCAATTCTTCTCTGGTTTTATCAGATATGTCATAATCAAACTGACTATCCAGACCATTTAGGAATTCATCCATTTCAAGAAGGGAATACCTATTGCAAATACATTCCTTAATGTTCTTTCCAACACTGATTAGATGAATGTTTTCCAAATCAAGCATATGAATTATCATTTCTTCAGCTGTTTTGAATGGTCTCTCACGTGTAAGCACCATAAAGCCATCTAAAGGATATATGTCGTCTCCCCATTTTTCCTTGAAATTGTCACATGCCATCTTAGGCCAAACCTTAGGGCCTTTGTGCACATAATACTTCCCAAGTCTGAAGACATCAAACTCTATGGTGAAAATAACAGACTTCTCCTCATCAGTCCAATAATCATACTTGAAGACAGAAAAGTCCTCAGATTCAAGCTTTTCGCAAATTGATTGAATTGTCTTAAGCAACTGAGGATGCAATGCATCAGAAGGCATTTCAGGGATAGGGAATTTGATGACCCATGTTTGAGTTTGCCTATCCTTAAACGAAGCTCTGATGTAGTCTGCCTTTTCTTCATTGGACCTGTTTGATAAATGTTCCTTCTCAAGTGGCTTAAAGAATTTGATTATTCTCTCTTCTTTTTTATCCTCATCCAAATCCTCATCATCAAGAATGTCCAAAAAGTTTCTTGAAGCTACGATGAACTCAATGAATTTTTCCATCCTTAAGGCTGCACCGACATTCCTATTCTTATCGGTCGGATCAATGAAAACAAGAGGGTCCCTCTTAAAGAGGCCCTTTCCGACTGTTCCAAAATCCTCCAGATCTATTAAAGTGTGTCTTTTCCAGTTTTGAGCTGCCCTTAAGGTCTCTTCAAAAGTTCCATATTTTAAAATAAGCAATTCACATAAGTAACCTGCAAATCCGCCTGTCTTGAATTCAGAACCATAGGTTCCAATAGCATCCATGAACTTTTTAAGCAATAGGACTTCCCCTTCCTGTTCCTTGCTCAAATGCTTTTGAATATATTTTGTGTGCAAAATGGTTCTGTCGACTGCAGATATTATTGAATCTCCCTCTTCAATCCTATAGCAAGGGACTATATCCACTTCAAATCCATCTATATCACAAGTCAAATAGGGATGTGAGGCATAATGTTCACTTGCATTACCCTCTAAAGCGGCATTGGTCTTATATGCAATTTCCAGACCTTTTTCTTTAAGATAATCCATTTCAACACCTAAAGGAAATGCAATGAATATGTCTATATCTGACTTTCCGCTTAACCAAGTGTTTTTGGCAACTGAACCTACTGCATAAGCTTCCACGTCAAGTCCTTCATCCCTGCAAGTTTGATTAATAAAATCAATTACCTTTTCAGTTGTCCTATTGACTTCATCAATCTCTTCTTGCCTTGGTTTTAATTTTTCTAATATTGGTTCATAATTCATTGTTTAGTTTCCTTTTTTATTTGTTAAAATATGTTTTAATTTTTATAATGTGTTTATAATTATACTATAATCCTTATTAGTTTTATAATTTTAGAATTTAACTAAAAAAAATGTAAAATAAATGGCTAAAGAATAGGAATAAGACCTAAAAAAAGAATGAAAAATAAAGAAAGAATGATAAACTAAAAAATAAAAAAAATAAGGAATAAAGTTAAATGGCTTCCTCTTCCTTATTTTTGGCGAATTCACCTAAGAAATTGACAGGCTCTCCCTCTTTTGCCCTGTCGTGATACTCAGCTGTTGCAGAGAATAATGCATCCCCACTTGAGTTGAGAGCGGTTTCACAGGAGTCTTGTATTACACCAATGATGAATCCAACTGCAATGGCCTGCATGGAAATGTCTGCAGGTATTCCGAATAATGAACATGCCATTGGAATAAGGAGTAATGAGCCTCCAGCTACACCAGAAGATCCGGCTGCAGCCAATGTGGAGATTACACATAAGATAATGGTTGTAGGCAAGTCCACCACAATTCCTAAGGTATGACATACGGCCAAGGTCATAATGGTAATGGTAATTGCTGCACCTTCCATGTTTATTGTTGCCCCAAGCGGAATACTGATTGAATAGAAGTCCTTGTCAAGACCTAATCTTTCACAAAGTCTCATATTGACCGGAATGTTAGCTGCGGAGCTTCTTGTAAAGAATGCAGTAATACCACTTTCCTTCAGACAAGTGAAAACTAGCGGATAAGGATTGCGTCTTAATGCCACTGCTGCAATCAATGGGTCTGTGATTAAAGCAACAGTTGCAATACATCCGACAAGCAATAAGATCAATTGACCATATTGGACGAATATGCTTAAACCACTTTCTGACACTGCACTGAATACAAGTGACATGATACCAATAGGGGCGAATTGAATAATTCCCCTTACAACCATGCTGATAGCTTCAGCACATTCAACGAGCACTGTTTTAGTGTGGCTGGTTGCAACTTTCTTTAGGCAAATACCGAATACAATTGCCCAGAACAATATTCCTAAATAGTCACCTTGAGACAAGGACAATAAAGGGTTTGCAAAGATATTTAAAAGCATGTTGCTGATAACTTCCCCTAAACCTCCAGGCGCTGTAACATTTCCCGCCTCTGTTAGGTGCATGGTAACAGGGAATAGGAAACTTCCAGTTACCGCCACCATAGCAGACAGGAATGTTGAGAATATATATAAGACAATTACAGTTTTAAATCTACTACCAATTCCTTCTCCCGCTTTAGATAAGGCTGAAGCAACCAATACAAAAACAAGGAGTGGAGCTATAGCTTTTAAAGCGCTTACAAATAACTCACCGGGAAGACCAAGTATTTCAATTTGTGGAACGGCTATCCCTAAAATAGCCCCAATAATCAAACCGATAAGTATTTTTAATATCAGACTGGATTCAGTCCACTTCTTAATAAATTTATTCATAAAATTCCTCTAAAAATCACTGATATATTCAATTATTAATATTTTTAAAATTAATTATCCATATTAGACTAATTATTAAAAAAATTAATACTTAATTAAATATACTGATTTTTTAAGTTAAATAATTATTGAAAAAATTTTAAAAATTTTTGAAAAAATATGATTGAAATTAAGCTTATTGAAGATTTTATGAAAAATAGGATTGGAATAATAAAAGAAAAGAGGTGGAAAGATAAAGAAAAGGCAGATGAGGATGGTGAGATGGAAAAATATCCTATTTAGAAATCATCCGCAAAATCTCTAAAGCTACTGTATCTTCTGCCTTTCCCCCTTCTTATTCCAGAATGGGATTTTCCATTATGGAAATAATTGATATGAACCAAATCATGTCCATTCAACAAGGCAGCACCATAACCATAACAATTAGCAAATTGAAGATGTCTTCCAATTCCTTTTTCTTCAGACCTTTTGAATTCACTGCGAGAAATCTCTCTTAAGAATTCCCTTACATCCTTTTCAACAAAAGCAGAACCGAATTGATGATTAGTTATTGCTTCCATAATATAACTTCTAAAGATCTTTTCATGATAATCTTGATAGATTGATGGATTAGCGAACAACTCCATACCCTTTATTTGACCATTGATGATGAATATTGCCCCTAACTGACCATATTCTAATCTGAAATTCTTCAAATATTCATCAAGCATAGGCCTATGATTAACAAAATTATCATGTAAAGCGCTTGTTCTTGATCTGAAAGAGGTCTTCCTCTCAAGGTCATTTATTGAATTCCAAACTGTTGATTGGCATTCACCACTTTCAAATAGGTCTTGGGATTTATACCGTCTAGTGGAAAAATCTGCAGCTATATCAGAACAAGCAAAATGTTCAATAGAGTCTCTAGAATCATTAAATTCATATTCAAAGCCTCCACCAACATCATCTCTTCCATAATGCCATCTTCCCTGTTCTGTACAACTTACAGAAATAGGCAGGGTTGTTTTTGGAGGAACTATGAGGGACCTGTTCATGATACGGTTTTGCTTGGCGCCAACAATCTCATCGCCATCAATCAAGACCAATGGGACATTTGCATTGTTTCTTGCCAAAACAGTTCCTACAGTGGACACTTCACATTCAGTCACTTCAACAAAGCCTGCATTGATTCCCCTTTTTAAAGTTAAATATTCACTATTGCCTACATTATTCATTCTTACAGGAATAACTTTCATATTTTTATATCTTTGACTCTCCAAAAGCTCTAAAGATAAGTTTATACCGTCAATTACAATATTCATACATATCACCCCAATTATTTTAAAATGTCGTTATCTTCCAATAATATCACTTGAACCTTTCTACCGATCCAACGTTTTGGAACTAATACCAAAGCCCCATTTCCATGTGCTTTAGCTATCTTAACTAAACTCTCCTCAGCATTATCAATTTTTATTTGAATAGATGCACCCCCAATAAATATTCAAAGGAACAAATGAGAAAAATGAAAAGAGGAAAAATCTTAAAAGCCATCCTCCTCCAATTCTTTAATCTTATAGCCGGTAATGTCATAAAATGGGATTTTTGCAACTAAATCATTATCATCATACAGGAAAACCAATGTTTCCCCATTGATTTCCTCCACATCAATTTTAGAAACTGGATGAAAATTGATGCCATTTACTTCAACACAACTTCCTTCCCTAATGCATTCCCTTTTGACTTCATCTGCAAAGTTTCCAGATACAATACCATCCAAATAATCAAGAATATCAGTGAAACAAAGAATGGAAGGATTTTCATCACCATATTCTTTAGAATATTCCTCACTATCATCTAAATACAATCTAGATAACTTGGCATATTTTCCAATCAGGTATTGGCAAAAATCATCTTCAAAGGTAAGTTCCTCCAACTTAGCAAATTCATCAAAACATTTGTCTCCTTTGAGATATTCTTCCTTAACTTCACAGACTTTGTTTTTAATTGCTAAAGCCTCTTTCCTATTTGTTATTTTACTCAAATTATTCCCTCCTCAAAAAGAAAAGATGAGAAACGGGATTATTCTAAATCCTCTTTCCATTTCTCATCATTATCATGAATGTCCCTTGTTATATAGAAGTTGGTGGTCATCTTATCCACAGCATTGTACATGTCATTGATTCCATGGGAATCCTTTCTATGTCTGGCTACACGGCTACTGCGAATTCCAATGCGTGATGCCTCACCATAGGAATCAATATCTGCACCTATAAAGACGAATTCCCATCCGCTATTTTCAACCATATCCTTAATTTGAGCCCTATTGAACTCTCTGGAGGCATTTTCATATCCATCAGTAGTTATAACGCACATGGCATGATTCACTTTTCTTTGATTTCTAGATACGGTTCTTCCGATTGCATCAAGCAAAGCTGTGGTGCCCCTAACATAATATTCTCTTTCAGTAAGTGGCTTGACTTCAGAAATTGGTTTTCTGGAATATAAGACCTCATACTCGTTATCAAAAAGAATGGTTGTTACAAGAATGTTATGATTTTTGGCCAATTGCTTTTCAATGAATGCATTGAATCGTTGATTGTGTCAGATTCTGTGCCATACATAGATCCGGACCTGTCTAAAATAAAGAATAAGTCCATTTCCTCATCTTCCACTCCCATCTTAACAAGTTCCTCATCATTAAAGTCCTTTACAACAGTTTTGTTTTCTTTTACCATATTTTTGTCCTCCTCTACATCATTTTCATTTAAGCTTTCAACAGTTTCATCTAAAGAAACCTCTTCATTTTTATCTTCAATTTCAATTTTAATACTTTCTTCTTTCATTTTTTACCCCCTTTTACTTATGCTGCTCCAGATACAAGATCCTCCACAAGTGATGAAAGATCCTCAGAAATAAAATCCTTAAGGTAAATTGGAAAATCTGCATCACTCATGTATGAGAAATCAGGATCATCAAGAGCAGAGATTATTTTTTCGCTAATAAAGTTTTTTTCATTTATCATGAATTTCAACATATCAACCCCTTTACATTTAATAATGATAATTTAGAATAACACCCAATAAAATCATAGACAAACATTAAATTAAGATCAAGGCAAAACATTAGGCTAACATAGGCCCACATCAAGACAACAAGACAAACAAGGCATACATTGATAGCAGGCTATCTGTTATTCTAAATATCATTTCCCTTTGCATAAAAATATTTAAAGCAGCTACCTTTTATTAAGTGATGAATTATGGAATTTTTTAATCTAAAGCACTGCTTGAATTAACTATCACCCCCATGATGGAAAAATCAAGTTTTTCAATCTGTAATTATACTATAATCTTAATAGTATATAAGTGTTGTCATATGATTTAATGACAAAGGTTTTCTTAATAATGACATAAACATTTACCATAATGACTAACAAGACCATCATCACATATGTGCCTTTGAATTACTGGATAATCCATTGAAAAAATAAGATCTTCTTTAGAATAACCAAAAATACATACCACAACCCCATAACCATCAAATAGATAGCAATTTTTGGAAAGAAAAAATTACCTGAAATTAAAAATAATTTAATATAAAAATCATATAACAATTATTATTAGATATGCAATATCTAAATTACTTAAATTTTAAAATAAAAGATAATTTTTTATTTTAATTATACTTCTCTAATAATATTTTGGTTTTCATAGCATATAAAGGTTTGTAATTCCTTATTTTTTGATTTAAAACAAAATATTTCCTATATTTATACACTCCATCATCACCAGCTAATAAATCATTTAGAATTATGTTTTCATTTAATTAAAGAATTGAGCAAATATATTAAAAATTTTTATGCAAACTATCATTTAATTAATCGAATATTCAATTTAATGAATTTAAAAAAAATTGGACAAAATGATGGGAATTGATTCGTTTAGATTAAAACTAAAAATATTTAAAAAAACGTTGCAGAGCAGTAAAAAATTGATGAAAAGACATTTAAATAAAGATTTTTGAAAAATAATGAATTTTATCAGGAATCATTTAAAATAAAGAAAAATCTAAAAATTGTAATTTCCCCTAAAAAAAAGCAATTCAATTTTCAATTCAAAGTGATTTGGTGTAATGAATGTTGAAAACAATCATTACAACCAATAGTTTCCTTTTAGCTAAATATGCCATTCAATTACATATAAAGCCCTTTACAATTCACCCATTACATATGTAACCAAGTTTTAAATTTCTTAAAACTTTATTTAATATTTTGTAATAATAATATATAAATTTTTCTATTAATTTTATTACAAATCATTACAATTACAAATATAAAAGATATAAAAAATAATTTTAATCAGTTTAAATAAATAAAAC
>JAUNXF010000072.1 GCA_030539935.1 Methanobrevibacter sp. | reverse complement strand
AAAAAAACTATTCAATTACTCATTCTTAAATCCATAAATTTCAGTCTCAAATGTTTTTTCAACATCCTTTAAAACTTCTGGAATGTTGATTTTCTGTGGACATCCCACCATGCAGATTTCACATCCAGTGCAGTCTGAAGCTATTCCCACATCAGGAAGCTTTGAATAATTCAAGTAAGCGTTTCCATGAGGAGTCCACTCATCTTTATCAAGCAGCTTATGCTTATTGTACATGTCAAATATCTTTGCTATATCTATATTACTTGAGCAATTATCAACACAATATCTGCATTTAGTGCAGTCTACAGTGATATTGTCATTAATTATTTGGGAAACCTCTTTGAGAATCTTAAGCTCTTCCTCATTTAATGGATCTGCATCTTTAAATTCCCTAATATTCTCCTCAAGCTGTTTGCAATTGCTTGCACCAGTGAAAACAAGGCATACATTATCAAGATTAGCTACAAACCTCATTGCCCATGAAACGACTGACTTGTCCGGATTATAATCCTTCATGATCTTTTCCGCCTCTTCAGGGACATCTGCTAAAAATCCTCCTTTAAAAGGCTCCATAATCATTACGGACACACCATGTTCCTTTGCAACTTCCAGACATTTGCGTGATTCAATTGCCTCATCTTCCCAGTCAAGATAATTTATCTGAAGCAATACAAATTCCAATTCAGGATGTTTAGTCAAAAGGCCATCTAAAAATTCAGCATTTCCATGTGTAGATAATCCTATATGCTTGATGAATCCTTCTTCTTTTTTCTTTTGGACGAATGAATACAAATCCACATTTTTCCAAGCATTTTCCGTAAAACCGCTTACATTATGCAACAAATAATAATCAAAATAATCAAGACCGCAATTTTCCAATTGCTGGTTGAATAGAGGTTCCAATTGTGATTCCTCAGTGATTACAAATAGTGGCAACTTAGTTGAAACAGTGAAAGAATCTCTAGGATACCTTTCAACAACTGCCTTTCTTAAACTTTCTTCCCCAATGCCTTCATGATAAACAAATGCAGTATCAAAATGGTTGAATCCGCTTCCCATATACAAATCAACCATCTTATTTACTTCATCATAATCAATGCTCTTAAAATCATTTTCATCAAGAAGGGGAAGCCTCATCATCCCCATACCTAATTTTGTCATAACAATACACCATTTATTTAAATCTTAATTAAAAATTTATTGCTATTCTTATATAAAACTGATGATGAAATTCTTAACGAATATAAGCATTAATAATAAAGAAAGTGAGGAATAATATAAAAAATACTGAATAAATAAAAAACAATACAATAGAGAAAAAGCCCTGATCGCATGGATCAAGGCAAATAAGGTAAGAAGAAATAAGAAAAAATAAGAAAGAGTAGTAGATAAAAAAAATAAGAAAAAAATAGAAAAGAATGAAAAGAAAAAATTAATTTTAATATATCCTTTTTATGCTTGAAGTTAATAAGACTAATAAAGAGACTAAAAGGAATGCAATTGGATTTCCTGTTGGATATAATTTAGAAGAAACAATTTTAGTGCTTGATTGAAGCTTTTTGGAATAATCAAAGACATTTATTTCCTCTTCCTCATAACATTCATCAGGGATAGTGCTTTCAGTATCACTTGTCAGATTAGCTTTATTGATCTTTTCACCAGGAGTTAATGCTTCAGTAACTATTTTCAAAATATGCTCTTCACCTGCTTCCAAATCGCCGATTTCCCAAATGCCAGTACTTATATTGAAAACCCCTTTAGTTGCAGAGTATTTAACAAATTTTAACCCATTAGGCAATTGAACTAAAACCTTAACATTTTTAGCTAAATTAGGTCCATTATTTTTTGCTTCAAGAATCCAAGTAACTGAATCGCCAACTTTAACATTTTCCTTATCGGCATCATTGTCCAATTCTAATTGGGTTGCATTTGAATCCCCTGCTTCTGTTTTTTTATTGGTGGATAAAACTCCATCATCTGAAGATTCTGTTTTTTTATTAGTGGATGAATCGTCTTCATCTGAAGAAATCCCTTCAGCCAAATCTTGATTGGAATCACCTTCATCTCTACCAATAAAAACATTATCTTCTTCACTAAGACCAATATCAACATCACTAGCATCAGAGGAAGAAAGAGAAACGGGATTATCCGTTTTTTGAACTTGAACAGAATCATCCATAGCTTCTAAATCTGCTGTATCAAAATCACTTGCGCTAACACTTGTTAAACATAAGAAAGATATTAAAAGAATCAGAATAACAAGCATTCTTTTAATCATATCTCCCCCCATATAACTTTTTAAAATAAATTAAGACAAAAACTTAAAATTTATAATCGGAATATAAAATTTAATAAATAAATAGAGATTGTTTAAAAATTAAAGATTAAAACTCTTTAAGCATTTCAACGATTTCATCTCTGCTATATCCCAATTTTACTAAAATGGCCTTAAGACTGTCCGCATCATCCCATTTAACATTTTTCCATGCTTTAAAATCGTTTCTAAGAATTGCATTAATTACCAATTGCATAGTAATAAAGTCATCACTTTCAACTACCATTAAAGCATCTTTTTTATTAAATTTTCCTTCAGGATCAACTAAATCGTATTTGCCTGATTCAGAATCTAATTTCATTATTGCACTATCAATTTTTAAAGGCATGTTTACACCACGTAATAATAATTTCAGATTTATAATAAATTCGTAAAATTAAAAAATAATAAAAAAATAAAATAGGGAAATTCCTATTTTTAGATATTGGCTATATGATCATTTAAGGATTTGACTTTTAAATCATTGCCTTTAACCGCTTCAATTGCATTTAAGGCAGCTCTTGCCCCTGCTAAAGTTGTTACATAAGGAATTCCAAGTTCTACAGCCAAACGTCTAATGGTATAGCCATCTTTAGAAGCCTGTTCACCATGAGGAGTGTTGATGATCATATCAATCTTTCCATCTAAGATTGCTTCCTTAATGTTTGGAGTTCCTTGGGACACTTTCTTGATTCTTGTGATAGGAACATCGAATATGGAATTGGCTGTACCTTTAGTAGCATAAATGTTAAATCCTAAGGCATGGGCCTTTTCAGCAATTGGCTGGATTTTCTTCTGATCCTGTTCCCTTACACTTATCAAGAGATTTCCTTCCTTAGGCAAGTCCATGCCTGCGGAAAGCTGTGACTTGTAGAAAGCAAGACCGAAGTTCTCATCAATACCAATACTTTCACCGGTGGATTTCATTTCAGGCCCTAATATACTGTCGGATTCTGTTAGCTTTAAGAATGGGAAAACAGATTCCTTAACAGCTACGTGATTGATTTTGATTTCTTTGGTTAGATTGAAGTCCTTAAGCTTTGCACCCATCATCAATGAAGTTGCAACTTTTGCAAGAGGAACACCAATGGCCTTACTTACAAATGGAACGGTCCTACTTGCCCTTGGGTTAGCTTCAATGATGTAAACCCTTTCCTCATCCAATTTAACGGCATATTGAATGTTCATGAGTCCGATAACATCAAGTTCCAAAGCCAATTTTCTGGTATTTTCTCTAATCACTTGAAGCAAATGTTCTGGAATGGTTTGAGGAGGAATTACACATGCAGAGTCACCGGAGTGAACACCAGCTTCCTCAATGTGTTCCATAATTCCTGCAATGAATACATCTTCACCATCACATAAAAGGTCCACATCAAGTTCCACTGCATCCTCCAAGAACTTATCCACAAGAATTGGATGTTCAGGAGATACCTTTACAGCTTCCTTCATATATTCCTCAAGCTCTTCCACACAATAGACGATTTCCATTGCCCTTCCACCAATAACGTATGATGGACGAACAAGAACTGGGAAGCCTATTCTCTCAGCGGCTTCACGAGCCTCATCAAAGGAATTGGCCAAACCATAAGGAGCCTGATTGATATGCAAGTCATTCAATACTTCAGTGAATCTTTCTCTGTCTTCAACCCTGTCAATGCTTTCATATGGAGTACCTAATATTTTAACCCCTGCCTCAGCAAGAGGAACAGATAGGTTAATTGAGGTTTGACCACCAAATTGAACAATAACTCCTTCAGGTTCAACTTGCTCAATTATTCCCATAATGTCTTCAAAGGTCAATGGCTCAAAGAACAATTCATCTGAAATGTCATAGTCAGTACTTACGGTTTCTGGGTTGTTGTTTACAAGGATGGTTTCAATTCCTTGGTCTTTTAATGCGAGAGAAGAATGTACACAACAGTAATCGAACTCAATGCCCTGACCAATCCTGATTGGACCTGCACCGATAATCAAGATTTTCTTATTGTCGTTTTTAATGAATTCATTTCCACTATCGTAACTACTGTAATAATATGGGGTTTTTGCTTCAAACTCTGCTGCACAGGTATCTACCATCTTATAGGATGGCTTGATGTCAAACTTATCAAGAAGTGCTTTAACATCCTTTTCTTCAATGCCTGCAAGTTTGGCAAGTGTGAAATTGGAGAATCCTAATTTTTTGGCCTTAAGCAAGAATTTTTCATCTTCAAGCGCTTCTTTTGTCACTTGGTTTTCAAATTCGACTATGTTTTCGATTTTGTATAGGAAGAAAGCATCCATTTTGGAAAGTTCTGCAAGTTCCTCTACACTTCTTCCATCCTTAATAGCGGAGTACATATGGAAAAGTCTCTCATCGGTAGGATTTGCCAAATTATCTTCTGTGTATTCCAAGTATTCAAATCCGTGCAATCCAATATCCAATGAACGAATAGCTTTCTGAATAGCTTCCTCATATGTTCTGCCGATAGCCATCACTTCACCAGTTGCCTTCATCTGAACTCCTATCTTTCTGTCAATTCCTTTGAATTTGTCAAATGGCCATCTTGGAATCTTTACAACAATATAGTCAATGGATGGCTCAAAGGAAGCGGGAGTTTCTTTAGTGATATCATTTCTGATTTCATCTAAAGTGAGGCCAAGGGCCACTTTTGAGGAGATTTTTGCAATTGGATAACCTGTTGCCTTAGATGCAAGTGCACTACTTCTGCTTACACGAGGATTTACTTCAATGATCTTATATTCATTGGTTTCAGGGTTCAATGCAAATTGGATATTGCATCCACCATTGATTCCCAAGTTCCTGATAATCTTAATGGAGGCGTCCCTTAATCTTTGACATACCTCATCATTAAGGTTTTGGATAGGAGCCACAACAATACTGTCACCGGTATGTATACCCATAGGATCCACATTTTCCATGTTACATACAATGATGCAGGTATCGTTTTTATCCCTCATGACTTCGAATTCTATTTCTTTCCAGCCAAGAACAGACTCATCAATCAAAACTTGGTTGATGTAGCTCATGTCAAGACCATGAGTGGTTACATCTATAAGTTCCTGCTTATTATGGGCTATTCCTCCACCAGTACCACCTAAGGTAAATGCTGGACGAACAATAACAGGATAGCCGATTTCTTCAACAGCCTCCAAAGCCTCTTCAACAGATTCCACAGCATGACATTTTGGAATAGGTTCATTTAACCTATCCATAAAGTTAGCAAACAGGTCTCTGTCTTCCACATCCGCAATGGTTTGAACATCAGAACCAATGACCTTTATGCCTTCCAAAAGACCTAACTTTCCAAGTTCAGTTGCAATGTTCAATCCAGTTTGTCCACCCATAGTAGGCAAAATAGCATCTATATTCTCTTTTTCAATAATCTGAGCAACAAGTTCTGCAGTCAACGGCTCAGTGTAAACAGTATCCGCCATATCCATATCAGTTTGGATGGTAGCCGGATTACTGTTAACAAGAACAGTTTCCAATCCCTCTTCCCTAAGGGATTTACAAGCTTGAGAACCTGAGTAGTCAAACTCAGCAGCCTGACCAATCTGAATAGGGCCAGAACCAATTATAAGCACTTTTTTAATATCCTCATCAACAGGCATATTATCCTCTCTCAATTCGCATTAAAGTATAAATTTAATTTTTAATAATTTCCTAAATTATGAAGCCTTAAAAATCTTAATAATTTTTAAAAAACATAATGATTTTATAATTTTAAAATCGTAATGATTGATTAAATACAATGAAATTCCAAGTCTTAATACTCCTTAATAATTTTTCCAAATTCCTCAAACAGGTCCCTTGTATCATTTGGACCTGGGCCAGATTCTGGGTGGTATTGAATGGTCCTTAAAGGCAATTCCTTATGCATGAATCCTTCTGGAGTACCATCGTTCAAGTTAATTTGAGTCAATTCCAAATCGGTTCCCTTTAAGGAATCTGGGTCTATGGCAAATCCATGATTTTGAGAAGTGATGAACACTTTTCCAGTCTGCAAGTCTTTTACCGGCTGATTTGCTCCCCTATGACCAAATTTCATTTTATAGGTAGTTGCACCAAATGTTTTTGCAATTACATGCTGTCCCATACAAATACCAAACACTGGGAATTTAGTAATCAATTTTCCCACATTTTCAATAGTCTCTGTTAATCTTTCAGGGTTTCCAGGACCAGGTGAAACCATAAGTCCATTTACGCCATAATCTAAAATAGTTTGATAATCAGTATTATAAGGGAATAAAGCTACACCAACACCATTTTCCAAGAAGCAACTGATAATGTTCTTTTTAACACCACAATCAAGGATAGCCACAGTCTTGTCAAAGTCTCCAAAAGTCTTGACTTCAGGAGTAGATACCAAAGGAACCAAATCCAAGTCAACTATGCTTTTGTGTTCCTGAGCACGAGCCACAAGCTCATCATCATCAATCTCTTCAGTTGCAAGTGCCGCCTTAAGGGATCCTTTTTCACGAATCTTTAAGGTCAAGTCTCTTGTATCGATATCCTCAATTCCAGGCACTTTAAATTCTCTCAGGAAATCATCTAAAGTCTTTTTAGTACCAAAATTAGATAACTTTTTACAAGCTTCTCTCACTACAAAACCTTCAACCTGCACCTTATCAGATTGATACCAATCCTCACTTATTCCATAATTTCCTTCCAAAGGATAAGTGGACATTAATATTTGTCCTTTAAAAGAAGGGTCTGTTAACGCTTCGGTATAACCGGACATGCCAGTTGAGAAAGCAAGTTCGCCTACAGTTACAGTTTCATAACCAAAGGCTTCACCTTTTAGAACAGTTCCATCTTCCAAAGCCAATTTTGCTTCATTTCCCATAATTTCACCATATATTCATTGTATTTAATAAAAATAATAATCAAATTAAGTAGCCTAAAGCAATTTTTCATGCTTCTTGCTAAATTAATTTACCTTAATTATTTATGTAATTTATTTAATTTAAACTATTCTATAAATCATCCTTTTATAAAAAATTCATTGATGATTCATAGAATTCTAACTAAATAATACATTATAATATAATATCTATTAAACAAAATATTTTAAGTTATCTATTGATGTGAAAATTATAAAAAAATAGTCTGAAAATAGTTAAATTGTTAATAAAAATATAAAGAAAATTAATAAAAAATTAAGGGTTAAAAACTAATATTCCCCACTGGAACATCTGTCAAATTTCATTTGTTTTGAAATTTCCTTTTTTCTTTTCTCTGAAATTTCAGCATTCATTTGATTCATGAAATCATCAAACTTTTGGGAATCTTCCAAATTATCATCATTATCATTTAGATAGTTCTCTTCATTGGATTTTAGAACATCTGATTTGTTTAAGTTAGATTTGACAAGAGAATATCTTACAACCAACTCATCATAGAACCATCTCACTGCAAAGCTATCAGAACTGCTTAAGGAAATTAGGTGTTTGACATAACCGTTCTTTGAATAAACAATCACTATTGATGAATATAATGAGGATAAAGAGGACTTATTAAGTTTTAAGTCAATTATTTCACTATAAAATATCTTCAAAGATCCCATAGACTTACGTTTAAGCAGAGATTTCTTTTTTAATAGGATATGATCATCTTCCAAATAAGTTTCAGATATCACATCAGAACTCATGCAATATTTAGAAAATGATTCACCGCCTAAAAAGAAATCATCATCAGCACCTAATCTCTTTTGTGAAAAAGAAAAGTTAAGAAGATATTTGGACTCTGATGAGTTTTTTGAATTTATTCTTTCCATAATACCACATACAATAGGCAATAATAACTAATAAAAATCTAATAAACTAATAA
>JAUNXF010000071.1 GCA_030539935.1 Methanobrevibacter sp. | reverse complement strand
TTTTATTTTATTATTCTATTTTTAATATCCCATTTTTCCTATTCTAAACTATTAAAAAAAGTATTTTTTTAGATTGTTTCTTTTTAATATTAAAAATATTATTGAAAAAAAAGAAAAAGATTCCAGCTTAAAAGCTGGAATTATATTTACAGCACTATTTCGGGCTGTTTTTTACCATTAAATATATCTAAGTCAATAGATTTGTTTTTAAATGATACAATTATGGTACAGATTGCATCACCAGTTACATTAACTGCGGTTCTAAACATATCTAGGATATGGTCTATTCCTAATATGATGGCTATTGCATCTGTAGGCAATCCAATGGAAGCAAATACCATATTCAATGTAATGATTCCTACTGATGGAACACCTGCAGTTCCTATTGAAGCCATTACTGCAGTGAAGATAACTGTTAAAAGTGCAGTCATTCCCAAGTCCATACCATATGCTTGAGCTGCAAACATTACTGCGACCCCTTGCATGATGGCTGTTCCATCCATGTTTATGGTAGCACCTAATGGGATGGTAAAGGATGAAATGTCTTGGGAGACTCCAAGTTCACTTAATTTTTCCAAGTTTATCGGTATAGTTGCATTTGAAGTTGAAGATGAAAATGCAAAGAGCATTACTGAGTAGAATTTCTTAAAGAACTTTATAGGACTCAACCTTGTAAATACAACAAGCAATGTCGGATAAACAATAAATGTCTGTATAACCAATCCTAAAAGAACACAAATAATATACTTGCTTAAAGGCAGCAATCCATCGAATCCAAGGGTTGCAAATGTTTTTGCCATTAAACAGAAAACACCAATCGGTGCAAATTTCATGACTATCATAGTCATTTCCATCATGATCTTGTTTCCTTCATTAAATACATTATTGATGGTTTCTGTCTTTTCCCTTAGCTTTGCAAGAATGATTCCAACGAGTATTGCAAATATGATTACCGGGAGCATATCCCCACTAGCCAATGAATTAATCGGATTGTCTGGAATCATATCCAATATTGTGTTTGTCAATGTCACGTTGGTGGTGACATTTGACGGATCTGCAAGGCCGGTCATATGCAATCCAGCACCTGGATGGATTATGCCTGCAATTGTAAGGGCTATTGTAACTGCAAGTGCGGTGGTAATAAGATAGATTCCTATGGTTCTTCCACCGATTGTACCTAATTTCCTAATGTCTGAAATTGAGGTCACACCTACAATAATGGAACAGAAAACAAGTGGTACAACCAACATTTTCATCAATTTGATAAATAGGTTTCCACCTAAATAGAATACATTGTCTATTAAGATGATGTCCTTAATGAAAGTGTTAGTTACGTAAAAGTTTAATACTAAGCCTACAATCAAACCTAAAATCATTCCGATTAGTATCCAATTGCCTAGGCTTATTTCCTTAAGTCTTTTCATATTATCTCCCCATCATTTTTTAACATACCTATATATGTTGCTTAACTATATTAACCTTTTTCCATTGTCTTTAGTTTAGGATAAAAAACATATTGAAAATAGGGAAAAATGTTGGAAAATATAAACAGATTTTAGAATATGTTAAAAAAGTTTGAAAATGAATAAAAAAGATTAAAAAGATTAAAAAAATATTAAAAAAGGATAAAAGATTGGAAAAAGAGAAAGAAGAAGATTAGATTTTAGCTAAATCATCTTCGTATAGGATGTTAGCATTAGCTTCATTAAGAGCTTTCAATCCATCTTCATAGTTTTCGATTTTAAAGACAACGATGGCTTCATCAACTTTAGTGCTTACAAAGGCATAAACGTATTCAACATTGATTTCCGCTTTTTCAAGAATTTCAAGTGTGCTGTTAAGACCGTTAGGTTCGTCTTTAATTCCTACAACTATCACGTCATTTTCCTTGACAGTGAATTTTTCTGCCTTTAAGGCTTCGATTGCGGTTTCATTGTCTGAAACAATCAATCTTAAAATTCCATATTTGGAACTGTCTGCAATGGAAAGTGCTCTAATATTAACCCCTGCCTGTGACATTGCATTAACTGCTTTTCTTAATTTTCCTGCTTTGTTTTCAATAAATACGGAAAGTTGTTTTACACTCATTATATCATCTCGTAATTATTATTAATCAAATTTAAGTTAATAGAAAAAATTATTTAATCTAATCAAAGTTCCTATCATCAATTACTCTAATGGCTTTTCCTTCACTTCTTGGCAAGGATTCAGGTTCGACTAATGTTACATCTACGCTGATTCCGATTGCGCTTTGGATCTTTCTGGCCACCATCCTTTCAAATTGCTCTATCTTTTTCATTTCATCGGAGAATACTTCAGGTGAAGTTTCAACTTTTATTTCGACTTCATCAAGAGTGTGAGGTCTTGATACATGAATTTGATAGTTTGCTGTCAAGCCTTCAATCTGCAAAATGGCTGTTTCAATTTGATATGGGTAAACCATTACCCCCTTGATTTTTAGCATGTCATCGCTTCTTCCTGTAATTCTGTCCATTCTTACAGTTGTTCTTCCACAAGGGCATTCATCTCTTCTGAGTGTGGTTATGTCCTTTGTTCTGAATCTGATAACTGGCATTCCCTCTCTAGTGAGGTTTGTTAAGACCAATTCCCCTTCTTTATCGTCTCCTAAGACTTCTCCAGTTTCAGAGTCAATTATTTCCGGATAGAAATGGTCTTCCTGAATATGCAAGCCTGTTTGGTATTTGCATTCTGCAGCCACTCCAGGGCCCATCAATTCAGTCAATCCATAAATGTTATGTGCAGTGATTCCAAGTTTTTCTTCTAAGCTTTTCCTCATTTCTTCAGTCCACATCTCAGCTCCAAAGATTCCTCCCTTTAAACTGATGTCTTCTGCAGTGTAGCCCTCTTTTTCAAGAGACTCTGCCAAGTACATTGCATAAGATGGAGTGCAAGTGAGAATATCGCTTTTAAAGTCTTCCATGATTTTCAATTGCCTTGCAGTGTTTCCTGCAGACATTGGGATAACGGTCGCCCCCATATATTTGGCTCCATGGTCAATTCCGAATCCTCCAGTGAATAGGCCATATCCGTAGGAATTTTGAATTTTGGAGTTCTTGTCTCCTCCTGCCATCGCAATGGCCCTTGCAGTGCATTCTCCCCATATGTCAATATCCTTTTGTGTGTATCCTGAGACCACAGGTGTTCCGGTGGTTCCAGAGGTACTGTGGATTTCTATAATCTCATCATCATCAACTGCAAACAATCCAAATGGATATGCATCCCTCAAATCTGCCTTGGTTGTAAATGGGATTTTTCTTATGTCTTCAAGTGTCTTCAAATCGTCTGGATGGAATCCTGCTTCATCAAACTTTTCCTTGTAGAACGGCACTTTTTCATAGACTCTCTTCACTTGTTTTTGGAGTAGGGCAAGTTGCATTTCCTCTTTCTCTTGCCTGTCCATACATTCTGCATTTTCATTCCAAATCATATAATTTCTCCATGATTTTTTAATAATGTCTTTTGAGTATAATCATCATATTGTTTTTTAAAATTTTAATTTTAAACATTATTTAATTTATTTCTAATCATTAATAAATTTACTAGTTTAAAAAAACTTTTTATGTCTAAAATGTATACTTTTTATTCATTTCTGTACAATTTAGTTTTCATTAACCAAATGGTTCTATTTTATTAATAATTTAACTTAATTAAGCATTTATTGGGTTTTTTACAATATTTTTAAGAATTTCTAAAAAAATTTATATATTATATAAATTAAAAATTAATGTGTAAAATTATTTTTTGTTTAAATTTTACTTTAAAATAATATTTCATATTCTAAAATGAGAATATTTGTTCAGTTTTAAGGATAATCCAATTTCAAAAATCTTGGATTTGTGCAACTTTAGAATATAATATTTTCAATGATTATTTTTGATTTATTTAATTTTTATTTAGAGGTTATTAAATGGATTATTTTTTACTAGGAATTGTTTTTATTGTTTACTTCCTTATGGTAGGGTATGTCGGATACCTTGCTTGGAAAAGAACCAATTCCTCCGAAGACTTTATGGTTGCAGGTAGAGAAACTCACCCATACATCATGGCATTAAGTTATGGGGCTACCTTTATTTCAACTGCAGCTATTGTAGGTTTTGGAGGGGTGGCAGGTAAATATGGTATGGGTATACTATGGCTTGCATTTTTAAATATCCTCATAGGAATTTTCATTGCATTTGTATTCTTCGGTAAAAGAACTCGTAGAATGGGTAAAAACCTTGGTTCTCTTACATTCCCTGAGTTTTTAGGCCGCAGATTCAATAGTAAATTCATACAGTACTTTTGTGGAATTCTAATCTTCTGTGCCATGCCTATCTATGCAGCTGTGGTGCTTATTGGTGCAGCAAGATTTATGGAATCTTCCTTGTTGCTAAACTTTAATGTGGCTCTTTTAGTTCTTGCAATTGTCATTTGCGGTTATGTATTGTTCGGTGGATTGAAAGGGGTTATGTATACTGATGCATTGCAGGGAAGCATAATGTTCATTGGAATGTTGATTTTGCTTGTGTTCATTTACTGGGTATTGGGTGGTGTAACTGAAGCTAACACTGCACTTACCAATATGGCTCACCTCTACCCTCCAGATGCAATTGCTGAAGGTGGTACCGGCTGGACAAGTTTCCCTAAACTTGGAAGTCCATTCTGGTGGTCACTTGTAACCACCACCATTATGGGAGTGGGTATTGGAGCATTGGCTCAACCTCAGCTTGCAGTAAGATTCATGACAGTAAAATCTGACAAGGAATTGCACAGATCCCTTTTGATTGGTGCAGTATTCATCTTTGTAATGACAGGCAGTGCTTATGTTGTAGGTTCCTTATGTAATGTTTACTTCTACCAGCACTTTGGTCAGATAGCTATTGATTATGTAGGGGGAAATATGGATTCAATTATTCCAACATTCATTTCAATTGCACTTCCTGAATGGTTTGTATATATCTTCCTGCTTTCATTGCTTGCAGCTGCAATGTCCACCTTAAGTTCCCAATACCACACCCAAGGTACTGCACTTGGACACGATATTGTTGATGCAATTAAAAACAAGGGAGACAGTGATGAATACAGTGATTATGAAATCAGCATCAAGTCCATTAAGGAAACCAAAATCGGATTTATTTCAATCAGCCAATTAGGTATTCTGATTGCAGTTATCCTATCTTTGATTATTGGTTTATCCTTGCCTGGAAGTATTGTTGCATTAGGTACTTCCCTATTTATGGGCTTATGTGCAGCAGCATTCTTGCCGGTTTACTGTGCAGCATTATTCTGGAAACGCGCTACAAAAGAAGGTGCTATTGCAGGACTTTTATCTGGTACATTCACCAGTTTGTTCTTACTTGTATTCGTATTCAAGAAAACTGCAACAGGACTTGGAATCTGTAAATTCATTTTTGGTGTGGATATGCTGATTAATACCATGCCATGGTACACTATTGATGTGATGATATTTGCTATTCCTGTTTCTGCAATATTTACTGTAGTCGTAAGTTTACTTACACAGCCAATGGATGAGAAAATTCTTAACAGGTCCTTTAAGGGACTTGATGATGGTGGTAAATAGGGTGATATCATGATGGTTTTAGGAATAGAAGATCCATGGATTTGGAGTGTTTACGTTCTTATGGTTGTAATGACTCTTATTTGTGTAGTTTACGGCGCAATTAATTGGAATAAGGGAGATTAATTCTCTTTTATTTTATCTTTTTTATTTTTATCATTCTATTTTTATTTTATTATCATTCTATTATTATTCTATTTTTTTATATTTTTATTCCATTGCATTATCTTTTTATATTTCTTATTTCACTTATTTTTCAAAATATTTATTAATTGATTTTAATAAAAAGAATATTAATTAATTAATTTTTAAAATTCAATGGATTGGAATTATAATTATCAACTTTGAGGAGACCTTTTATGAGAATAGTTAAGGAATTGATTGGTAAAGAGGTATTAGGTACTGACATTACTGTTATGGGTAAAGTAGTTGATGTTGATATTGATGATGATGAAGGGACAGTTGAATCAATTATTGTATCTAAAGGGGGAATTCAAGAAACTTTAAACATTAAGAAAAGTGAATTGGTAATTCCATTTGATACAATTAGCAAAATTGGTGATAAGGTAATTTTAAAGGATGTCTTTGATGATGACTTTTCCCAAATTGAAGAGGAAATCGAAGACTTGAAAAGTCAGTTATAATCGGATTGAGTTCAATGGTTTCAAAGGAATATTTAATAGAGATTTTAAAGGAAAATAAAGTTTTTGAAGAGGGCGAATTTACACTTGCTTCAGGTAAAAAAAGCAACTATTATGTCAATATGAAAAGAGCCATCACAGAACCTGAGATTCTATCAACAATAGCCAAATTGATCAATGAGAAAATTGATGATGATATTGATAAGATTGCCGGTCCGGCATTAGGTGCAGTTCCTATAGCGACTGCTGTTTCACTTGAATCTAAAAGGCCTCTCCTTATGATTAGAAAAGAGAAAAAGGGTTACGGCACTTCAAAATTAATTGAAGGGGATTTGAATGAAGGTGACAATGTAATCCTTGTTGAGGATGTTACAACAACTGGCGGTTCACTCTTAAAGGCAATTAATGCAATAGCTGATAATGGCGGAGTAGTTAAAAAAGCATTTGTTGTTGTGGACAGGGAAGAAGGTGCAATGGAGACCTTTGCAAATGAAGGAATCACACTTGAACCTTTAATTTCCGTAAGCGAATTTTTTGAATAATTGATTTAAAAAACAATATGTTTTTTTAATTCTATTTTTTCATCTTTTCACTTTCTTATCCTTTTTCCACTTCTTTAACTATTTTTTATTTTTTCTTTTAGCTTTTTATTTAAGACTTTTCACTTCTTTAGCTATTTTTTAATTTTTTCTTTTAGTTTTTTTAAGCTTATTTTCTAGCATGCTTTTTTAGATGGCCTAATTCATCTATGAAGATTCCAAGCCCTGTTTTTACGGCATTTGGAGAGCCTGGCATTGCAAATATCATGGTTTTTCTATAGATTCCTGCAGTTGCCCTTGACAATAATGATCCCGCTCCCAACTCTTCATATGAAATTGCTCTAAAGATTTCTCCAAATCCCTTAATTTCCTTTTCAAAGAGAGGCTCTATTGTTTCAATGGTAATGTCTCTTGATTCAAGGCCGGTTCCTCCGGTTGTAATGATCACTTCCACTCCAGAATCAATCATATCTTCAATTGTTTTTTTAAGGATGTCCATTTCATCAGGGATGATAGTATAGGCATCAACATCATATTTTTTAGCCAATTCTTCCTTTAGGTATTTTCCAGAGAGGTCCTTGTCCTTGCCCTCCTCATCATTGGAAAATCTATCACTAAGTGTAATGACACCACAGGATACTTTTATCGGCGCTTTCTTTTTATGTAATTCCATTGTTTCACTTTTCATAAAATTACCTCTCTTTATATTTTTTCAATGTCTTTTTTTTAATGGGTTGGGTAAAACTTTTTTATATTTATATTTTTTATATTAAATATATTTTTTAGTCTCTTTTGTTTTTTCTGTTTTGCCATTCCAAATTTTTCGAATATTACTCAAATTAATATCATTAAGTTTATTTATTCAAAAATTAAATATATCTATCATGAGTGATTTATATTATGTCTTAGATGCTTCAGCATTTATAAATGGCTTTGAACCTAAAGGCCCATATAACTTTACGGTGAGCGAAATAACTGATGAGGTCAAGGACTTAAAATCTAAGATATTATTGGATCAAGCTATTGAAGAAGGAAAAATTAAAATTAAAGAGCCAAAAGAAGAGTTTATTCATGAATTAAACGATATAATCTCAAAATCTGGGGATGATTTGCGTTTATCCCATGCAGATAAAAAATTATTGGCTTTGGCTTTAGACTTATTGAATGAGTATGATGCAAATATTAAAGTTTTAACTGATGATTATTCAATGCAAAATGTTTTAAAGATACTGGACATTCCTTATGACAGCATTGTAACTGAAGGAATCAAGGGAGTTTATAATTGGGTTAAAACTTGTGAAGGATGTAAAAGGGAGTTTGATGCAGATTATCCTTTTGATGATTGTGAAGTATGTGGGTCTAAAGTATTTAAAAGAAGAATAAAAACTTATTAGGATAGGAAAACTTTTCTATAAAAGGTTTTAAAGAAGAATAAAAACTTATTAGGATAGGAAAACT
>JAUNXF010000070.1 GCA_030539935.1 Methanobrevibacter sp. | reverse complement strand
GAATAAATTAACTAAATAAATGAAAAATAAATAAAATATAAAATCAGACAAAAATTATGTTTATGAATGAAAAAAATATGGGAGGTGAAAATAAAAATGGGTTTAAAGCATAAAATTGTTTTTATATCCTTGATATTAATAACTATTTTATGTATTTCTAGTGTTTCTGTTGTTTCTGCAAGTAGTTTAGATAATGATTTTGACAATAATTTAATTGATGATGCACTATCTGAACAGACAGATTTTGAAATATCTTCCCAGATTGTTGAAGATCCGGTTGGTTTAAAAATTGAATCTGCAGATCATGATTCAAAAATATTGGCTGACTCCAATCAGGATTTGGAAAGATTTACATCTTCCACTCAAAATTCAGAGATATTAACTGATGGAGAAGATGAAGAAGAACCAGATAAACCTGATTTGATTCCGGATGAAGGCCCTGATGAAATAAATTATGTTTACTCAAGCAATATCAATAAATATTTCCCAAATGGCATTTTAGATTCAAAATATAAAAATAAAACATTGGTATTTGTCGGCAATTTTGATGATTTAGGAAAATTAACCATTAAATCACCATATGTCAATATTACCGGTTTAAATGCAAATTTGAAGAATATTGTATTTGATATCCGAGGAAGTGACGTAAGCCTATCCAATTTAAACTTGTTACTGGATGAAGAATTTTCAGAGAATCATGGCGCTGCAATATTTGTAGCGGAAGATAATGCAAATCTATTTAATCTGACAATAAATTATACTGTTCCCGATAATGTTGAAGCCTATGGAATATTATCTAATGAATATATCGATACTTTTGTGGATAATCTGAAGATATGCAATTGTTCAATTTATTTTGAAGGGCATAACGAGGATTTGGATGTCTATAATTGTGCAGTTAAACTGATTGGAGCATATGACTCATTGATGGAAAACAATACCATTGTATGTTCACTTCCTTTAAAATTGATTATCTATGGAGTTGGGCCTGAGGATTTGGATTGCGAATATGCCTTTGCTGTAGGTCTTGAAGATTGTGAATCATTTGTCCTAAACAACAACACAATCATCACTGATGTGAATAAGAGGCCTGCCATCCAATACCCTACCTTGGATTCAATTTCAATCAGTCAGTCAAATAATGTCATAGTAAGCAACAATTCCATATTCATGACTGATTTCGTAACACCACAAGGTGTTGAAAATTTCCTTTATGGAATCAATGCCTACAATCTAAATGACTTGCTAATAATTGACAATAATATATCAATCATTACAACTGGAGGAAAATTGTCATTGGGTACCGCATATCCAATACAGATTTCCGGTCCGACAACCGGTATAAACATTACTGAAAACAACATATCTTCTGTCTCTAATGGACCTAACATTGGAATATATTCCCAAAACTTCTTTGGCGACACCGAGCTCTTCGTAAGCAATAACAACATAAATATTACAGGATTGGCTGGTCAGCATGAATGGGCATTGGTAACAGGTATTGAATCTCAGGATACCCATTCTGAAATATTCAATAATACCATTGAAGTTCACAGCATTGCTGAAGTAAATGAAGGAGACAACATTTACGGTGTCAGTTATCGTCAAAGCACAGAGGAATCACACACCTTCAATATCGGAAATAATACTGTATACAGTGATGGTACTGTTGCCGTCTATTTGTTAGGGTCTGATGACTCAAATGTAACAAATAACACTGTCATATCATTTAATGATAATGCTAAGACTGGTGAAAACAGTTATAAGGAGGGAAGTCACTCCCATACCAACACAAATGAAAATGGCAACACTGTCATAAGGGCAGATGACTATTACAAAAACCAGAACATAAATATCAATGGAGAAGGCAGTTCCGATGATAGTTCATCCCATAGCAACTCTCTTATTCATCATGACGGAAACGGTGACAATAATGGAAATAACCCTGCATCCAACCCTATAATTCCAGGATACAATCCAAATCAGGGAACTAGCGGTGGAGGCAATGCAAATACAAACAACACCAATGTTTTTGATAATGATGGGTTTGAGGAAGGAGATGCTCAAGGAACAATTGATGACGACAGTTCCTTAAATGGACATAGCACAGATGACAATAGAAATGGAACAAATAGAAAACATTCCAATAACAATGACAATGACAAAGTAAGGAATAATAGCAACACTTCAAATGGTGGAACCATAAGCTCCAATGGCACTGATGCAAGTCCAGGACTGAATGGAAATTCCCCTATAGGAGAATCCCCAGAATCCTCATCTGAAGGGCAAGACACTGTGGCTAAAAAAGCATTCAAAATCGAAAAGGTCTTGGATTTTGCTAAAGACAATACATTTGAAATGATTTTACTTATCATTGGTGCATTGATCTTATTAATTGTTGGATATAAACGTAAAAAAACATTTCTCAAATAATTAGTTATTTTTAACTAATTATTCTTTCTTTTTTTCATAAAAAATAGCTCTACTGGAATTAACTATTCTCTTTTTAAAAAAATCTTATTAATTTAAGCTAACTATCCTTTTTAAAAAATTCTTATTAATTTAATTTAACTATCCTTTTAAAGAATTCTTATTACTTAAACTAGGTTCCTATTTTAAAATTCTTTTTGATAACATTTGGGAAAAATAAATCTAGATAAGTATTTATAATTTTATAAATATAAATTATATTAAATATATTTAATAATTATTAAAGTATAATTTATTTTTTGATAAAAATTTTAAAAAGGAGAAATAAAATTGAAAAAATATAAAATTATTTTGATAATCTCAATTGTCGCCATTTTATTATCATTATCTGCTGTAAATGCAGTTGATTTAAATGATGATGTATTTGATGGAAGCAATCAGGATTCCAATATTTTATTAAATGAAGACAGCCAGGATTCCAATATTTTATTAAATGAAAATCATTTAGATAATGATGAGGAATCTGCAATTGATGGAAATTATGAAAATAATGAAGATATTTCAAATAATTCAAATAATTTAAATGCAAATAATCCATTGGAATCTACAAGCCAACTTTATGTAGACATAAATAATGGAGATGACTCAAATGATGGAAAATCTTTAGAAAATCCTCTAAAATCATTTGAGAAAGCCTTAAACTTATCAGAAAATAATTGCACAATTCATTTGGCCAATGGAGATTATATAGGATTGAAAAATACAGGAATCACCATAAATAAATCATTAACTATCATTGGTGATGAAAACACTACATTCAATGGGCTAAATGAAAATTATATATTTATAATAGATGATAATCTAACAATCAATCTTAAAAATATAAACTTTATAAATGGATACAAGGATTCCTCCAACAGCAACTCTAACAAGGTTTATGGAGGGGCATTGGAAATCAAAAAATCTTATGTTAACATATATGATTGCAAATTTATCAATAATGTCCTTGATTATGATTGTGATGAAGAGTACAAGTACGGCGGAGCAATAAGCAATTTAGGGGACTTGACAATTGTGAATTCCCACTTCTACAACAATAGCATCATATCCACCAATAGGATAGTATGCTATGGAGGCGCAATATACAACAAAGGAAATCTGACTATTGAAAATTCCTCATTCATCGAATCCAAAGGGGACAAATATACCTATGGAGGCACCATCTACAATGATGGAAATGGGAATATGGAAAATAGCATTATTGCAGATTCATACTCCAAGGAGGAATCAAGGGGATCTGCAATATACAATAAGGGAAATTTCACCTTAAGAAATTCAATAATTGAAAATAACACTATTGAAAGATTAAACTTCAATTATATTGAAGGAAGCATTTTCAATTCTGGATCATTTATAGCAATTGGAAACATCTTCAGGAACAATACCGGATACTATAAGCAGCCAAACAGTGAATATGAAGGCAGCCCTACCATTTATAGCGTTGGAGATTTGGAATTGGAGTACAACATATTCCTAAACAATACTCCTTTCAATAGAATTGCCCCAGACCTGTACATAAGCGGCGGAAAGAATATCAATATTGACAATAACTTTTGGGGAACAAACAATAATCCTTTCGATGAGAATAAAATCAATTTAGATTTGGCCAATAGATGGATTGTTCTGGAAATTAGTCCCGAATACTCAAATATTGACATCAATCATCCTTTGGAATTCATTGCATCCTTAAAATCAAGCCATGATGAAAGCCTTGAAATAACTCTGCTGCCAAACATAAATATCAGCTTTTATGCTGATGATGAATTCATTTGTGAAAAGGAGTTGGATAATGGAATTGCAACAGTTAACCATACATTTGGTGAAAAGGGAAGGTATGAAATTTCTGGATCAATACATAACCTTACAAAAACTCTTGTGGTTGATGTCGGCAAGAAAGAGTCATATATGGAATTTAACGTCAGCGAAAACATCAACTACACTGAAGACTTAAAAATCAATCTAACAGTTTTTGATGAAGATTCCAACTTAAGCGGAAATGTAAGCATCTTATTGAATGATGAAAAATACACTGTGAATCTAATTGATGGAAGGGGAAATCTCACCCTTTCAAACCTAATGCCTGATAATTATACTTTAAGACTGATTTATGAAGGGGATGAAAACCATAGCAAGGCATTTGGTGAGAGAAACTTTACAATCAACAAAACTCAAATTAATTTAAGCATTGAAGTGGATGACATCACTGTGGGAGAGACAGGAAATGCCATAATCACACTAGATTCAAGGGCCATTCCAGGAGAAGTGAGATTATATGTCAACAATCAATATAAGGGCACAGTTAACCTATATAATGAAACAACTGACTTAAGCCTTAATGACTTTTCAAGAGGGGAATATCTGATAACAGTTGAATTCATGGGAACTTCTTACTATGAAACCGCCAATGCAAGTGCACTGTTTAAGGTCAAAGGATTAGATGGAGCAATATCCGTTTCTTGTGAGGATATAAAAATTGGCAATAATGCAACTGTGATTATAGAATCTGACGTGGATGACTTAACTGGCAATGCCATTCTAATAATAAATGGAGAGGAATATGGCATTTATATTGGAAATAAAACCACCAACATCACATTGGCGAATTTGACCAATGGAACATATGAAATAAAAGTAATTTACAATGGAAATGACAAGTATAGCCCTTCAAATGCATCCTGTTCATTTGACGTATCCAAATACTCATCAAATCTGATTGTGGACATAATTGCAAATGAGGAAGACATTGATGGGGATACATTTACAGGAAACATCATAGTACGGACTGAACCAAACAACTGTACAGGTCCCGTAAACCTATTTGTAAACATCAGGCAATACACATTAAACCTTAGTGATGGGAGATGCAACTTCAGCGTCGAATTTGACAAGGGAACCAATTATATCTTCATCTTTTACGAAGGGGATTACTTCTTTGAAGCGGAAAACTGGAATACAACTTACGGCATGGAGGATGAATTTTATATAATCGCATCAGATGTCACAAGCTATGAACATAATGATTTTAACTACACTGTTCTTTTAGTGGAAAAAAGCGGAATAACAATGCCTAATAGGATTGTCAATCTTTCATTTGACGGTGCGAATTACACCCTCATTACAGACAATAATGGAAAGGCATATCTTCCTTTAAATCTAAATGTCGGCGAGTACAGCATAAATGCAAGCTATAAGAATATGACAGTTACAAATAAGATTACAATAAAGCCTATGGAATTTGATTTGATTGCCTGCAACATAAGCTATGGTGAAAATAAGTCTATTGAAGTGATATTCAATATAAGCGATGGAAATTCAGGAAATGATAGTGAAGATTTGGAATCATATCCATCAATTAATGGAAAAGTCCATTTTAAGATAATTGACATTGATAAGGGGATTGAAATAGCTGATGAGGAAGTAATCATTAAGGACAATAAGGCATCTTATGACATAAGCCAATTAAATGTTGGCAATTACACCGTAAGTGCTAATTTTGCAAATGATGCATTCAATTCAAGCTCTAAGAATGCAAGATTCAATATTGAAAAAGCAAATGCAAAATTAAGCATTGAGTGCAATGACATTAATTTTGGAGAAGATGCCATAATTAATGTAAGCCTTCCAAATGCAGTTGGAAACATCCAATTCAATGTCAACGAATCCATTTACAATGTGGAAATCCATGATTCCTGTGCTGTTCTTAATCTGACAAACTTAGCCCCAGGAACTTATGATGTTTCAATTGCCTTCAATGGAGATTCCAATTATTATCCTTGCGAGGGAAATGCAAGCTTTTCCGTTAGAAACTCAACTACAAGCTTAAATATCCAAGTAAACAATACAGAATATGGAAAAGACATAATGGTTATTGCAAGGCTGAATGAAGATGCCCAAGGCAACGTCACATTTAAGATAAATGGCATGGCCAAAATCTGTGAAATACATGATGGAACTGCATCCTGCATATTCAATGACTTGGAAGTGTCCAACTACCATATTGAAGCAATTTATTCTGGAGATAAAAAATATATTCCTAAATCAAATTCCACATCATTTGAAGTTTATACGGCAAATTCCTTCATAAATCTATATGCTGAAGAGCCTTGTTTAAATGAGAATATTAGGATATTTGCCAATTTAAGCAAGAATGCTACAGGCACAGTTACATTCAGCATAGAAGGATACTACTCACCAAGAGAGAAAAACATTAAAGATTCAAGTGCAAGCTGGTATATTTCACCTTTAGATGAAGGAACCTACACGGTCATAGCCACCTATAATGGGGATAAGAACTATTTATCCTCAAGCACAACATATCAATTAAATGTCAGCAAAATCAGAGCAAAATTAAATGTTGAAATAAGGGATAGAAATGTGAATGACACAATAAGCATCACTGCGAAACTGATATCTGCAAATAATGAGAATATAAGCGGAAACATTAGTGTTGAGATTGACGGCAAATCCTATAGGATGGCTATCCAAAATGGAGAGGGATTCTTGAACATTGGCAAATTAGAAATTGGGAATTATAGCTTCAGTGCAATATACGAAGGTTCCCAAAAATATAGCAAAGCCATATCAGATGGTGAATTTAAAGTAATTGATAACCTATTAAATGCCAAATTGGAATTTAAGGACTTTGTTGAATATTATAAGGCTTCCAAGCAAGTCGTAATAAAGCTATTGGATGGCAACAATAAGCCAATCAGCGGAGAGGTAATTTATATCAGAATTAATAATAAGGCATATAAATGCATTACAGACAGCAAAGGAAATGCAAAGCTTCCAATCAACTTAAAACCTGGAAACAACACTGGAGAAATAATTTTCAACGAATCCAAAACATACCATAAGCTATATGACACAGTGAAGATTACAGTTTTAAAAACTGTGCAATCCAATGATCTGACAAAAAAATATAATGCCAGTGGACAATACATAGCAATATTCTATAATTCAAATGGAAAGGCACTGGGAAATGCAAAAGTTCAGGTGATTATAGGAAAAGCAAAATATAACTTCACTACACTTCCTAATGGAGTCTTGAGATTGAACATTAATCTAAAACCTGGAAAATACACAATAAAAGCAATCAATCCAGTCACTGGAGAGGTGGCTAAAAATACAATTTTCATCTTCCAGTACATTATGGAAAATAGGAACCTGATAAAGTATTATAAAGGAAGTGAGGATTATAAGGTACGTGCATACGGAAACAATGGAAAAGCGGTAGGTTCAGGAAAAATAGTGGCATTCCGGATAAATGGGAAAACATATAATAGGAAAACCAATAAAAACGGATATGCTTCCTTAAAGATCAATTTCAGTCCAAAAACATACACTATTACAGCAACATACAATAAGTTTAAGGTATCCAATAAGATAACTGTAAAGCCAGTATTGACTGCTAAAAATCGTTCATACAAAAAAGGAAAAACAGTCAAGTTCTATGCAAAATTAGTGAATACAAAAGGAAAACCCCTCAAAGCTAAAAAAATTGATTTTAAAATCAAAAATAAGAAATATTCTGCAAAAACAAACTCAAAGGGAGTTGCAACAGTGACAATAAAAATAGCTTTAAAGGTGGGCGGCCATAAGATTCAAAGTATTTATGGAAGCTCTAAAATAACAAATACCATAAAAATTAGTAAATAAGCGCATATCCTCTTATTTTTTTTATTTTTTTCATTAATGTCCATTAATGAATATTGTTAATTTAAAAAAACCTTATTTTTAAAAAACTAA
>JAUNXF010000152.1 GCA_030539935.1 Methanobrevibacter sp. | reverse complement strand
TGAAAAATAGAAAATAAAAAATAGAAAAAGAAGAAAAATTTATGATTCATCTGGCAATGGAAGTTTTCTCCAGAAGAATATGTCATTTTCTTTTTTAGCCACTTCAACATAACCCTTTCTTTCCAAACTTTTGAGAATGTTCTTTGTGTTACCGAATGAAAGGTTCTTGAATGCAATGTCATTAAGATAGTCCTTAAGGGATAAGGTATCCATTGCCTCATCTTCAGGTAACAAATGATAGATCTGAGATTGGATGGAGTTTAGGTTCTTTAGCTGAGGAGCAGTCAACTTTTCATAAACATACTTGAATTTTTCCAGCTCTTCAACTGAAGACTTATATTCTTCAACTTCCGCTTTCAATCTTTCTATTTCCTCTTGATTGCTTTGATTTAGCTCATTAAGTGAATCTTCCAAATCACTTGCAAGATTATCTGATATTTCCACAACAGGTTCTGTTGTATGCTCTGCATCACTATCTATAGTGGAATCAATAAAACTGGCAATCTTTTCCAGCTCATCCTCTTCAACTGCCTTGATCTTAAGCTTATTCTCCTTAGCAAGCTCAAGCTCCTTCTTGATCTCATTCAATTCCAATAGCTCCCTGTCCTCAACAGATGTCTTATTCAATACACCATCATGGGATTGGTCATCAAGGAAACTGTTGTCAGACAATTCAAAGAAAAGGTCCTTGACTTCATTGAGCCTTTGAATCTGCAGGTCCTTTTTAGACAATTCGCTTTGAATTTGGGCATATTCCTCACGAGAAACTGACTTGTCTTTCAACAATTTTATTTGAACATCCCTCTCACGGAGAGCCACATCACGGGAATCAATTTCCCTTTGCAAAGCTACAAGATGGTCCTTATTCACCAAATTGTTTTTCAAGTCAAGAATCTCCTCATTTTGAGAGGCAATTGTGGCATTGAGTGAATGGATTTCCATATTCTTGCTATCAACAGCACTTAAGGTATTGGCCAATTTAAGATTTGCCTGATTTTCCTTGCTTTTAGCCTCATCCAATTGGCGTTGAACATCATTGAGTTTATTGTTTGCGATTTTCAAATCATTGGAAAGGGCTTGAATCTCATTATCCTTAGAACTGACTTCATTTAAAGCCTCCTTTAATTTGAGATTTGCCTGACCCAATTCCAAAGTTTTGAAATTATTAAACTCAATGTCAAAAGATTCCTTCATTTTTGAAAGGGATTCATTTAAATCGGAAAGTTCCTTAACCTTATCAGACAAGTTTTTAATGGTTTCATCTTTTGAGTTCAATAAGTCTTTAGACCTATTTAACACTTCAATATTGGTATTTAAGGAATGGGTCAAATTTTCAACTTCGTAGTTTTTAGTATTTAAGTCAGCTTCGTACTTGGCTTTTAAGCTAGATATTTCCTCATCCTTGCTTTTAATGTCCTTGTCAAATTTAGTTAAAAAGTCACTGAGCTCAAGACTCTTATTTTTTAAATCATCATCAAATTTGGTTTTCAAATCAGAAATTTCATCATCCTTAACCTTAATATCTTCGTTATATTTAAGTTTTAAATCGGAAACTTCATTAACATGCTTATTTTTCAAATTAGAAAGTTCTACTTCATGCTTATGCCTTAAAGTGGAAATTTCATCATCATGCTGTTTCATTAACTCGGAGATTTCATCATCCTTCTGTTTTAATGATTCCTCAGTTTCACTTTTCAATGTTTCGAATTCATCACTAGATTTAAGGGAATTTTGTTCCTCCTTCAATTGAACAATTTCCATCTTAAGCTTGTTGATCTCTAAAAGAGATGACTTTACCAATTTCTGTAGTTTATCCATATCACTTGAATCTTCAAAGCTCATTTTATCACTTAAATATAACTTAATTTAATGCTAATCAAAATAGATTAATCTTTAATTAAAACTATTAATTTAGAATATGTTTATACTCTTATTTAAAATTAATTAAATTAATAAAAATATTTTTAAGCCAATCTTGGAAAAGAGGAT
>JAUNXF010000151.1 GCA_030539935.1 Methanobrevibacter sp. | reverse complement strand
CAAAAATTATATTTTCAATAAATTAAATAGTCTTAATTATTTTAGAAGGTTTTATATGGTTAGAAAGAAAGCTAGGCGCCGAAAACGACAGGAAGAGGATCCTATGGCTGGAACAACAAACCTTGTTGATGCAATGCTTGTTCTTGCTCTCGGATTTCTGATCTTTGCAGTTATCGGCTGGAACTTACAAAGCGTTATCTTTAGTGACATGTCTCCTGAAGACAGACAGGCTGCTATGGAGTCTATCAAGGAAATCACTAATGTAACACAAGGCGAACAATTGAATGAAACTCCAGACACTTCAAATCAATCTGGAGAAGGTTATGTAGAACAAGGTAAAGTTTATAAGGATTCGAAAACGGGTAATCTGATTATGGTAGAGGGATAATCTTTATTCCCTTTCAATAATTTTGAGTCTTTTTAATTTGATGTTTTAGAATTATCTAAAATTTTTTGAATTTTGTGATAGAATGAATTTGTTGGTTAGCTTATTTGGCACAATTATTCTAGCTGCAGTCTTATTATTGGGAATTGGAACTGGCCTATTGTCTAAATTCTTCAGTTATGACTTAAGAAAGCAATGTATGATTGCAGTGGCAATTTCATTAATAATTGCCCTAATACTTATCATATTAAGTCCAATCTATGAATCTATTATAGGCTTAACAGTGAATAATTTCTTCTTCTATATAATAATGGCTATTATCTCTTTGGTTTTAGGGGTATTCACCATCTATCATTGGGAAAAGGAACAGAAATATGATGATGTGCTAAAAGGACTTTTGTTCTTTGACTTCATTCCAGTTTCATATGGCTTATTCATATTGTCTTCTGCAGCTTTATCTCCAAGCTTTGTATTTGATTCCTCTAACATGTCATTCACTGTCACAACATTTCATTTGGCTATTATCATAGCTATTTTATTGGTGTTCATAAGCATAGTGGCTTATGTATTTTCAGATTTCATAGAAGATTATCGAATAACCCATTATCCCGTCATCTATGGAAGCATGATGATAATCTTTGCATTCATATTTATAGTATTTGGATTTTTGATACCTACAATATCATATGTTCTTCAGAATCCATCTACTGAACTTACTTTAATGCCTTTAGAATCTGGAATAGTTCTAATAGTTGTATTGGGCTTATTGTTAGGTTTAGGCGTTTTATTTAAAAAAAGAAACAACAGATTAATGTGATAAAATTTGTAATTTTATTTAAGTGATTTATTGTAATTTTTATTAAGTAATTTAATTTTTAATTTTATTAAGGTGATTTAATGGCAATGACAATTCCCGGTGGTGATTTTCTAACCACTGGACTCAATTTGATTTCACAAAGTCTTTTAATACCGGTAGTTATTATACTATTGATTTTTGTAGTGGTTGTAGTGGTTTCTTTAGGTGGGCTCATCTATGAGTATACCTCAAGAACAAAGGTTTCGGTTGAAGATGTTTCAAATCTGATTTTGGATATATCCTCCTGTGATTCTGTAGATTCATTAAAGTCTAAAATAAACAGTTCCACAATACCACAAACCCAAAAGGATCTTTTGGTGAAGATAGCAAGCACAGAGAGTTTAACTGATAATTCAAGAGAGGCATTTGCCCGTAAGTTGATTGAAAATGAGGAAGGATTAACTGATAAGGCTCTTGAAGTGACTGACATCATTACCCGTATTGGACCAACACTCGGTTTGATGGGTACCTTGATTCCATTAGGAACAGGTCTTGCTGCACTTGGTTCTGGAGATGTTAATACATTATCCCAATCCCTGATAGTAGCATTTGATACAACTGTTGTAGGTATTGGATCAGGTGCAATGGCTTATATCATTTCCAAACTTAGAAACAGATGGTATGAAGAGTATTTATCTAATTTGGACGTATTGTCTGATGCAGTTTTAGACTTTATGTCTAAACATTCTTAGATAATTCATCATCATCTTTTTTTTATTTTTTTACATTTTATAATAGTTTTTTTATAGTTTTTT
>JAUNXF010000016.1:13752-23197 GCA_030539935.1 Methanobrevibacter sp. | reverse complement strand
ACTTAATTCCAGAACTATTTTCATCCAAATCATCTTCAGAAATAAACTTAATTCCAGAGTTATTTTCATCCAAATCTTTATTAGACTTTTCTTTAATATTATCATCTTTTGATTTATTGGATTTATCTTTTTCTTTTTTAGAAGATTTTTTATTCTGTTTTTTCTTAGATTTGGATTTATTCTTTTTATTTTCTTTATTATTCTTATTGGAATCCTTTTTATCCTTAGGTTCAATATCCTTATCCTTTTCTTCCTTATCCTTTTTAGAACTGTGCTTAAGAGAATCATTAGAATTATTCTGCATTCTCCTGTTTTTCTTTAAGATATTCTCATTCTCTTCATCAATCCTTTCAGCCAATAACCTAAGCTCCTTTAAATTAGTCTTAAAGAATGGCTTTTTGTAATAATGGCTCAAATAATGGGAATCATTGATTGAATCCTTGATTACCACACCATCATCAACTGATAAGAAGGACATTGCCACAGCTCTGCCAAACCTAGTAGTATCAATTGTATCGTCTGCATGTATACTTATTGCATCCTTGTCTTCAAGTTCATCAAGTGCTGTCATTATATCCATTGGAACTGGAATATTTCGATAGAATTCTTCGACATCCCCCACTTTCCTTAAGGACTTTGATGATATATCAGCAAGTATCTGTTCAAGGGACCCATCCTCTGTATAATCCACAAAGATGTCCTCAACATCACTTTCAAGAAGGTCAAGTGCAACTGCCTCCTCACTTTCGCCATCAAACTCACTGCCTATTTCAGGAATGAGGTAAATCACTCCCCTATCATGATATGTCGGTCTTCCAGCCCTTCCCAACATCTGTGAAAATTCATTCGGGCTTATCCATTTGTTACCCATTAATAATGATTCAAAGATTACTTGGGAAGCTGGGAAATCCACTCCTGCAGCAAGTGCCGCAGTTGTGACAACAGCTGCAATCTTACCTTTGGAAAAGTCCCTTTCAATCTTTTCCTTCTTGAAATAGGATAAACCTGCATGATATGCAGAGGCATTGATTCCCTTTCCAGATAGGAAATTAGCTATCTTATGGGTTTTTCTCCTTGAATTTGTAAATATGAGAGTCTGGCCCTTGAATCCCTTTGAAGAGGTGCTGTAATATTCCCTTTGAACCAGTTTTCTAATCAGTATCCTCCTTTGAACATCTCCCCTTGCAAAGACAATGTGACGTTCAAGAGGAACGGGACGCTCCTTATATTCAACCAATTTCATGTTGAAGTCATCTGCCAATGCCTTCGGATTCTTGATGGTGGCGGACAATCCTATTACCTGTGCATTTGGGAAGATATGCTCAATCCTTTTGATTAATCCATTTAGCCTAAGGCCCCTTTCCTCATCTGAAATTGTATGTATCTCATCAATGAGAACAAGCCCCAAATCATTCAATGCATCGCTTTGGCCTGAACGGATCAGGAAGTCTATTCCCTCATAGGTACCGACAACAATATCTGCATCAGCAATGTTGGAATTAGGCAATTTTAGTTCTCCCTTAGCCTTGATACGATTCATACCCACTTTAATGGCTACCTTCAAGCCTAAAGGCTCATACCTCTTTTTGAAATCCCTATACTTTTGGTTTGCAAGTGCAACAAGCGGAGTTAAAAACAGGAATTTTTTTCCATTCAATGCCTTAGGAACACCTGCAAGCTCTCCAACCAATGTCTTTCCACTTCCGGTCGCTGAGACAACCAACATATTTTCGTCTCTCAACACCCCTTCACGAATAGCCAAATATTGAACAGGAAGAAGATATTGGTTCTTTTCTTTAATGATGACCTTCTTGAACTCCTCTGGAATCTTAAGTCTTTTCATGGAAATTTGAGGTATCTTATCATCATGAACCTTTACAGTGTCAAACAATGTCAAATCGGTATGGGACAAAGGATCGAATCTTGGTGAAAGCATTTCCAATACGTCATCCAAGCTGCCTGTCTTTTCAAGCACCCTCTTGAAGTTCCTGAATACCTTCTTGTCATATCCCCTGAGCTGAAGCTCCCTTTTGATTGTGTTTTCTGCACATGTCTTGCAGATGAGCTGGTCATGATAGCGATAAGAGAAATCCGAATTGATTATGGTCACTTCACCTTCAAAGCTGCAATGCTGACAGATATTTGTAAATCTGACCTTGATGTTGTTTTGCTTTAGGAAGGATTCCAATTTCTCATCCTTTTGAGCCAAGAAAACAGCTTGAGAACGCAATAAGGCAATGGCCCTTGAAGGAGGATAAAGCTTATCTTCCTTTTCATCCTTGACTACAAAACGTTTTATGGAGAGGCTTCCATCCTCTTCACTCTCCTTAAACTTCAGCACTCCTATGAATTCCGGCTTTCGCTTTGTATTGAGGGCTCCTTTAGGACTTCCAATAGGATACATTTCCCAAGACTTTTTCTTTTGATTTAAAACTATCATTGACTAATTCCCAAATTTTATCATAAAAAAATATTATTATTTTTCTTGTTAAATTATATCAGTTTATAGTTATATCCTTAATAGTTTAAAAATATTAAGTCAAGATAGGCAATAAGTCAAATTTAAACTATAATCAATAAAAAAAAAAGAAACAAGGAAAATACAAATAATTTAAGTTATCACGATTAATGGATATTGCAAAACAGGAAATATCTTAAAAAAAGCATGAAAAAAAGAATAATTACTTTTCCAATAGGATTATGTTTTTAGGGTCTACCCTTAAATGCTCTGGAATGACAAACTCATGTTCATGAATTCCCTTTTCCTTTTTCCACCATAATCCATTTGCCAATGTTATTTCCCATTCAAAAGGCATTTCCAATAATGTGGAATCTTTAGTATCAAAGGCATTGACATCATCCTTTTGGGCACTGGAAAAATCATGGGCCCTTATTCCAATATGAGTTATGCTAGATGAAATCCTTTGGGATACCTCCAATACAATTCCCCAATCCAAGGATTTGACATGATAGTCATCCAAAACTTCAATTCTGGAAATATTCTTACAGCCTGTAAGCCTGGCAACTTCGACCTTTTTCGGATTCTCAAATATCTCATGGGTTTCTCCTTTTGCAATGATCTTACCCTTATCCAATATTATAAGCTCATCACAAAACTGGAATGCCTCATCACGGTCATGAGTGACCAAAACAGAGAATCCATCAAAATCCTTTAGTGAATTGACAAGTTCAAGACGCAACTGCTCCTTTAAGAAAGTGTCCATCGCACTAAACGGTTCATCCAACAATATCACATCAGGACCATAAGCCAATATGCGGGCCAAAGCCACCCTTTGCTGCTGACCTCCTGACAATTGACGAGGATACCTTTTCTCCAACCCTTCCAAATGAAAACGCTTAATCATTTCAGATACAGTTTTCCTATCATCCTTAGATACGCCAACGGCAATATTATCTTCAACAGTCATATTGGGAAACAATGCATAATTCTGAAATAGATAACCTACATTTCTTTTTTGAGGCTTTAGATTGATTTTCTGCTTTGAATTAAAATAAGTAGTCTCTTCATCAGCAGCTAAACTTATAATCCCACTATCTGGAGTTACAATACCTGCAATTGATTTCAATGTCATGCTTTTACCACAACCGGAAGGACCGAGAATGCCTAAACAACCTTTTTTCAACTCAAAATCAACATCCAAGTCAAATTCCTTAAGTTCCTTATGGATATCAACCTTTAACAACTTATTACCCATAATCCTTCCTCGAAATAAAAAAATAAAATTAAATAGAATCTAATATTTAATAAAGTTAATACATTATCTCCATTGTTTTTCCTTGCGCAAAGTTACATAATCCATAATGAAAATAGCTATGAATGCAATGAAAACAATGAAAATCACATAATTAAAAGCATCTCCCATATTGCCTGCTGCCACCTCAGAGTAAACGGCCATAGGGAGGGTTCTGGTTTGTCCTGCAATGTTACCTGCCAGCATAGCTGTAGCACCGAATTCGCCTAATCCACGGGCATAAGCAAGAATTCCACCGCTAATTATTCCAGGCAATGAATTTGCAATCAATATTTTCCAGAATATCTTCCACTCTGACATGCCTAATGTACGGCCGGCATCCAATAAGTTTGAATCAACCTGTTCAAATGCCCCTCGAGCGGAACGATACATCAAGGGAAAAGACATGACTACTGCAGCAATAACGGTTGCAGGCCAGGAAAAGGCTATTTTTATAGCAAAAAAGTTTATGAAAAAACTTCCTATAGGTCCCCTAACACCAAAAATATACAATAGGAAGAACCCAACTACAGTAGGGGGCAATACAATCGGAAGTGTAAAAATCCCATCAAGTATAATCTTTGCTGTATCATTTTTCATCTTGAAAAGACCCCAAGCAACAATCAAACCCACGAAAAAGGTTATAAAAATAGATACGCTTGCAGTTTTCATTGAGATGAAAATAGGTGACCAATCTGTCATGTCTAAGCTCCTAAAAAAATTAGTTATTCAAATGAATAAGCTAATATTGAATTATTATTTTTTAACATTATTAGTTATTCAAATGAATAATATATAAATCTATTCATGGATAGTGAATCCATATTCAACGAATTTGTCTTTAGCTTCTTGAGTTTGCAAGAAGTCCATGAATGCCTTTGCAGCATCTGCATTTTTTGAATCCTTAATTTGAGCTACAGGATAGATGACTGGAGTGTCTAAAGCATCATCAGGAGCTTCACAGACAACTTTTACGCCATCATTGGATTTGGCGTCAGTAGCGTATACAATACCGCAGTCAGCAGATCCTTGAGCCACTTGGTTCAATACGGAAGTTACATCAGTGCCTAAAGAGAATTTGGATTCAAGTTCATCCCAAATGCCAAGGTTGGTTAATATTTCCTTAGCGTATTGTCCTGCAGGAACGGATTCAGGGTCACCGATAGCGATGGTGCCGTCCACATTTACTAAATCATCAAATGATTTGATGTCAGAGTCTGAGTCAGCAGGCACAATCAATACAACCTTGTTTTCCAAGAATTGGAGATTAGTGTCATTATCCACTAATCCTTCATCAGCTAAAGCATTCATTTGTTTGTTTGCAGCAGACATGAACACATCCGCTTCCAAACCATTTTCAATCTGGGTCTGCAAGTCCCCGCTTGAAGCGTAGGTAGGAGTAACCTTTACACCAGGATACTTTTCTTCAAACATTGGGATCAATTCATTATCATAAACATTCTTTAAACTAGCTGCTGCTGCTAAATTAACTTCTTGACCATCCAAGTCAGGTTCCCCTGTAATGAAGTCAAACCAGCCAGCAGAACATGAACCTACACTGATAATAGCTATTAAAGCTAAAACAGCAATGATTAACGCTTTTCTATTCATATTTGCTCTCCTTTTGAATAAATTTTATAAACTACTATCAAACATCAAATCAATAATCATAATTTGTGACAAAGATGAGAATTTCTTTAAGAATATTTATTTACGAATGATAATAATTTTCACCCATCTATTTACCACTTTAAAATTACGATTTAATAATTCTGATAAGTATTATTAATTATAATCTTAATGATATATAAATCTTTTCACATCGATTTTGACAATATTTACATATCGATTTGACCAATTCAAAAAAAAACAGTTAAGGCAATCTTAAAGAAAATAAGTGAAAAAGAGAATCAATCATTCTTTCTTATAATGGAAAATAGACTCTAAAAAGTCCAGATTCTTATAGGTAGAGTTGTCGCTTGAATTTGGCATGATTATTCCATAACCATAGTACTCCCCTTTTCCACCATAGATTATGATAGGATCCCCATCATCCATATCTGTGGCATAGACCTGGCTTTGAGCTGGAGTGTCAAATTTGCATTTGAAAATGTCCAGCACATACCAATCCTCATCATCCACATTGACATAATAGGTTTCATATTCTGTTATGTTGAATTGATCTGATTCAATGTTATATGAATGATTTGAATCTATCAGCTGGACTTCTCCCTTACCGCTTAGATAAGTGTTTTCATCAATAGACATATTATAAGGCTCATTTCTTTCAATGCTGCCCTTTCCTTCAATGTCTTGAGCATTAAACCTATAATTATCATTGAGACTGTTTGCACTATCTGTGAAAACTGAAGGGTCATAACTGCTTGAATTATGGTTTTGAGCCAAATTGCCGATGAGGGAAAAGAGCATCAATATAACAAAAAGAATTATGCAAACTTTTCCAAGGCCCATATTGGAAAATATGCTTGAAGAATCAGCGGAATCAGTCTTGGAAGTTGATGGGTTGCCTTTAGAAGAAACAGATGAGGAATCATATCTTCCCCTATTTGAATGTGGGCCAAAAGGACCTTCAAACTTCTTGTCGGATGCACCAAAGGGGCCATTGAATTCATAATCTGAAGAGGAATCGTCACTTAAATCAGAACCGTCTGCCCTTTGCCTTGGGATGAACTTCTTTCCACATTCCGGACAGTACATAGCTTCATCTGGAAGTTCCCTACCACAATTTGCACAATATTTTACCATCTTAACCCCTTTACAATTCTTCTTGAAATATAGCTTAAAAAAATAATTAGAATAAACTTAAAAATAGAATCTTCGAAAATATTAAAAAAGAGACAATAAAGAAAAAAGAGAATAAGTGTTAAACTTATTCATCTAATTCTACACCCATTTTTGCTGCTACTCTAGCAAGAAGGATGGTTACAACAACTGCAATAATGGTTACTACAACAGCATAAATGAATAAACCGGTAAGTGCATCCCCAGCACCCATTACGGATTCAATTAATTTTTGGATTGCATCGTTCCATGCTAAACCTGCAACTAAACCAAATGCAGTAGTTACTAAAGTAATTATAGTTTTAATTACGGTTTGACCAACTTCAGACATAATATATCTCCTTAATTTTTTTATTAATATTTTCAAAAAAATAACTAAAATTAGCAATTAATTACAATTTAACCTCAAAATCCAAATTAGTTTGTAAAAATTCAGTTAAATGGAATTTACTAATTAATAGTTATTAATCAATATGTATTTTATCATATATAAAGTTATTACTAAAATACAGTCTAATTAATACCAGAATGAATTATTTAGTAAAGAATTTTTTAATTTTCTTTAAAATAAATAAAAATATACATATTAATTTAAAAAATAGCTGTAATTTAAGAAAAAATTAGAAAAATAAGGAATAATTAAATAAATAAAAATCTTTTGGAAAAAAGTTAAAAAAATTTTGATAAAAGTATCCAACCAGTAAAAAGAATTAAATTTAACTCTTTTAAAAAATTGGGTGAAAATGGATGAAGTTTTAAGGTCAAAGACCTTAAAAGCTTGAGTTATACAGCATCAGAACCTCTTTCACCAGTTCTGATTCTAATCACTTCAGCCACTTCAGAAACGAATATCTTTCCATCTCCGATTTCACCGGTCCTTGCACTTTCTACAACAGCATTAAGCACAGTTTCTAATTCCTCATCATTTACAACCAATTCAAGACGTGTTTTCGGAATAAGGTCAATGCAATATTTGGATCCTCTGTAAGACTCCCTAATGCCCATTTGCCTGCCTCTTCCCTTAACTTCTGAAACATTCATTCCTTCACAGCCAACTGCAATAAGAGCCCTTTTCACGTCTTCAAATTTTTCCTGACGAATGACAGCAATTATCCTTTTCATAATTATCACATCCAAAAAATTATAATCTGTATCCAGATTCCTCGTGTAAGTTTGTATCAAGTCCTTCAATTTCAGCCTTTTCATCAACTCTAATGCCAATTGTCTTTTCAATGATTTTAGCAAGAATTATGCTGATTATAAATGCATAGACTGCTGTAGCAATAATGCTGATGACCTGTACTGTAACTTGGCTAGGATTTCCAAATATCAATCCAGCTGCACCATTTATTGAAGGAGAAGCAAATATACCTGTTGCCAATGCTCCCCATACACCAGAAAGACCGTGGACTCCAAATACATCCAATGCATCATCGTAACCTAATTTTGATTTTAAGTAATAGATTGCAAAGTAGGAAACAAATGCAGTTACAAAACCGATTATAATAGCTGCTGGAACATCAACGAATCCTGCTGCTGGTGTGATTGCAACAAGACCAGCAACGCCACCGGTGATTGCACCTAACATGGTAGGCTTTCCAACTTTTACAGTATCGATGATCACCCAAGTAATCAAAGCAGTTGCTGCAGCAACATTTGAAACTAAGATTGCAGATGCTGCAAGCCCATTAGCTGCAAGGGCGGATCCACCATTGAATCCCATCCAACCAAACCATAGGAACCCTGCACCTAAGACTGAATAACCTAAGTTGTGAGGAAGCAATGATGCATCTTTCCTTTTTCCAAGAACAAGTGCCAATGCCAATGCAGTGACCCCTGAGTTGATATGCACAACAGTACCTCCTGCAAAGTCCAATGCACCCATTTGCATTAGCCATCCTCCTCCCCATACCCAGTGGGCAATAGGGATGTAAACTAAAGTCACCCAACAAACAATAAACAATATCCAAGCGGATGTTTTCATCCTTCCAACAATTGATCCAGAAATAAGAGCAGCTGTAAGACCTGCAAATGTTAATTGGAATACGATGAATAATATTGTAGGAAGGGATCCTGTCAAATCATTGATGCCAATGCCAGACATGAAGAAATGTGCCGGCTCAGCAATCAAACCACTAATGCTTGCATCTCCAAAAGCAAATGGGTAACCATAAACTACCCAAATTATACTTGCAATGGAGAATGCTATAAAAGTTAAAAACATTGTATTCAATACATTTTTCCTTTTTGTTAAACCACTATAAAAGAAAGCTACTCCAGGGATACTCATCAATAGAACCAAGATGGTTGCTATGAGTATCCATGCAGTATCCCCTGCACTTAACATTACCATAATATCATTTCTCATAATTTAATTAAAATAAAAACATGAATTTAATAGGATATCAATAGCTAATTTTTTTAACTAATCTTTGTAGATGATTAAGATTTTTTTATATTTGAGATTTTTTAAGATTAATTTAAGGATTATAATATTTGATTAGTTTAAGTCAGCTATTGATACATTCATTTTTTTGTCGGAATACGGCTTCCGACTTCCGACATATTAGTATATGTTTTTTTAGATATATAAATGTTTAGAATATGGCATAAAATTATACAATTTCAAATGATAAAGGATAAAAGTATACAATTAGAAAAAATAATGAATAGAATTGTGTAATTGAAAAAGATGAATTAATTAAGGAATTAAGGTCAATAAATGGCAATGACGAAAATTATTAAAAAAATCACCATAATATATAAATACTAATGAATAATAATTTAATAATGTATATAAATTATACTAATACATTAAATGCTATTATATTAATAGAATTTAAATAAATATTGAAAATAATACAATACAATTAGTATTAAATAAAGAAAAG
>JAUNXF010000016.1:0-13742 GCA_030539935.1 Methanobrevibacter sp. | reverse complement strand
ATGTTGAAAATTTAAATAAATGTTGAATTAAAAAATGCAACTTCTTTTAAGAGGTGAGAATTTGAAAGTTGATAAAAGAGCTAACTTCTGCATATTTTTTGTTATTGCAATCCTTGCCTTGGGATTGAGTAATTTTGCAGCTGCATTTACAGGAGACTTTGTCACTTCATCTTTTCCCGGAATCAATGAAACCGATAAGATGATTGCATTGGACAACGATAATTTTGCTCCAATGAGCTTGAATGCAGTTTATGAAAAAAAAGTAGTAGAAGAAGATACTGGCACTGATAATAGTGATGATTCTGACAATGCGAATAGCAATTCAAATTCCAACAGTAACAGTAATACAAACACTAATTCAAACACAAACACAAATGAAAATAGTGGAAGGGATACTTCACAGTCTTCCTCATCTGATGGAGACCATTCAGATGGTTCAGATGATGAGTAAATGTCCCCTTAAAAACTTTTTTTATTTATTTTATTATACTTCCGATTCTCTTTTTAAATTTCATTTAATGTAAGATTACTCGTTAAATATTAAAGGGAATTAAATAATTTATTAAACAATATATTATAAAATTTCCTTATTACAAAAAATAAAAAAAATAAAAAAAAGCCAGCTAAATAAAAATAAAAACTGGCTAAATAAAAATAAAAATAAAAAATAATCTAAAAAATAATAGAAGCTAAGCTAATAAAATTGATTGACTCAAAATAATATTAGAACAGTATAAAGGTGAAACAATGAAAGAAAATAAAGAATTTGCTTTAAAGGTTAAAAGCATTAGAGAAAGACAAAATATGAGCATTGAAGAGCTTGCAGAAAAAAGTGATGTTAAGCTTGAAGTTCTTCAGGCCATGGAAAATGGAGAAATTATTCCATCACTCACTCCACTTACTAAAATGGCTAAGGCACTTGGCGTGAGAGTCGGAACCTTCCTTGACGACACACCTCAACTTGGACCTGTTGTAGTCAGAGGAGGAAAGCCAAACAATGTATTATACTTCTCAGGCAGAGAAGATGTGACAAATGCAAGCAATCTAGAATTCCACTCATTAGGTGCAGGCAAGATCGACAGAAATATCGACCCATACATAATTGACATCACCTATGAAAAAGATCATAAATTGTCTTCACATGAAGGAGAGGAATTTATTTATGTATTGGAAGGGGAAATTGAAGTGGAATACGGCAAAGATAAGTTTACAGTATCTGCAGGTGACAGCATCTTCTATGATTCTGTAGTTCCACACCATTTACACTCCAGTGGAGACAAGGCAAAAATATTAGCTGTTTTATACACCCCATATTAAATAAACGATTAGAAAATATCTAAAGCAAAAAATTGATATTTTAACCTTTATACAAAATAAAATTAAAGATTAACGAATAAAACAACTGATAATTATTAAGAATGGTGATAATATGAGTGAACTATTTACTGAGCTTTCTCTTGGAAAATTCTTTGAGTCCCAAGTGGAAAAGCAACCAGACCATGAATTTATTGTTTATCCGGATAGAAACCTTAGATTCACATATAAGGAGTTTGATGAAAGAGTGGACAATATGGCAAAAGGTTTACTATCCATTGGAATCAAAAAAGGAGACCATGTAGGTATTTGGGCTAAAAACGTACCTGAATGGTTAACCTTTATGTTTGCAACCGCCAAAATAGGTGCAACAATCGTAACTGTAAACACCGCTTATCAATCCCACGAATTGGAATATGTGTTAAAGCAGTCTGACATGAAAGCATTAGCCATGACTGATGGATTTAGGGATACAAGCTATTTTGATATCATCCATGGACTTGTACCTGAGATGAAAACCAGTGCAAGAGGCAATCTGAATAGTGAAAAATTCCCATGCCTAAAATACTTAATCCATGTTGGACAAGAAAAGCACAGAGGAATGTTTAACACAAACGAACTCCTATTGCTCGGAATGAACTATGATGATGAGGAATATCAAAAGGTAAAGGATTCCGTAACCCAACATGATGTAATCAACATGCAGTATACAAGCGGAACTGAAGGATTCCCTAAAGGAGTGATGCTTACTAGCAGAAACATCGTTAACGATGGATACTACATTGGAGAGAACATGAATTATACTCCTGACGATAGGCTTCTATTACAAGTGCCTTTATTCCACTGTTTCGGAACAGTATTAGGGGTTATGGCAGTCATCACCCACGGCTCTACCATGATCATGCTTGAAGAATACGATCCCCTACTTGCCATCTCTTCCATTCAAAAGGAAAAATGCACTTCCATTTATGGAGTGCCTACCATGTTCATTGGTATGATGAACCATCCGATGTTTGACATGTTTGACATGTCTTCCCTTAGAACAGGCATTATGGCAGGTTCCACCTGTCCTGTTGAAACCATGAAGGATGCAATTGAAAAAATGAACATGAAGGAGATTACCAGCGTATACGGCCTTACTGAAGCTGCACCGGGATTTACTCAAACCAATGCCTCTGATTCATTTGAGAAAAAGATCAATACTGTAGGAAGAAAATTCCCTAACATTGAAGTTAAAATCGTAGACCCTGAAACCGGTGAGGAACTTGGGCCTGGAGAGACAGGAGAAATCATGTGCAGAGGTTTCAATGTAATGAAAGGTTACTACAATATGCCTGAAAAGACTGCAGAAACCATTGAGCCAGATGGATGGCTACACTCTGGAGACTTGGCAACTGTTGATGAGGAAGGTTACTACAGCATTGTAGGACGTATTAAGGATATGATCATACGTGGCGGAGAAAACATCTATCCAAGGGAAATCGAAGAGTACCTCTTCACCCATGAATGTGTGCAGGATGTTCAGGTGGCAGGTATTCCTGATGAGAAATACGGTGAAATCGTTGGTGCATTCATTATCAAGGAACCTGGATACGATGATGTTACTGAAGCGGATATCAGAGACTTCTGTATCGGCAGCATTGCTAGATATAAAGTTCCTAAATACGTTTTCTTTGTAGATGAGTTCCCACTTACAACAAGTGGTAAAATCCAAAAATACAAATTAGGAGAAATCGGTTTAAGACTTCTCGATGAGAGAAGAGAAAGAGGAGAATTATAATTCTCCTTAACCCCTCTTTCAATTATTTTTTTAAATATGTGAATTCAAAAGTTGTTTCATCAATACCATAACCAATAGCCACTTTCCTTAAGTCAGCTAGTGTTGACTCAATACCATTAACATTTTCACTATTCACTGATAATTTAAGCTTGGATGTGAGAACATTTTCTATTCCATCCAATGACCAAATATGAAAATCATCAATTGATTCAACATGATTAACACTTAATAAATCTTTTTTTAATGAATCAACATCAATATTGCTTGGACTTGATTGCAAAAGTATTTTAACACTTGCAATTAATGTTTTGGCCAAATTATAGATAACCCAAACACTTACTAAAATAGATGCAATTGGATCGAGAATTGGAATGTTTGCAAAATATAAAATCAAACTGACTATTAGAAGAGCAACCCATTCGAATACATCTCCAAGCATATGAATAGAAATGGCCTTTTCATTAAATGTTCTTCCTTTATGCAATCTAATTAAAGAAGCCCCTTTAAATATTATGCCTAAAATAGCAATCAGGATCATGCCTGAAGCATCAGGAGATTGGCTTATGAATAGTCGATGCAATGCTTCATAAGCAACAGTCATAGAGACTAGAATGACTATAGTGGAATTAAATAAGGCTCCAAAAACGGATAATCTTTGGAAACCGTAAGTAAAATTATCATTGGATTTCCTAATGGAAAATTTTTCCAAAATCCATGCAATCAATATTGAAATTGTATCACTTAAATCATGCAAAGCATCAGATAGGATTGCTACACTATTCGTGAAAATTCCTCCGCTGATAACGATAATATTAAATATTATATTTAAAACCAATGCAATGGAAAGGTTTTCGCTAGCTTCTTTATGTACATTATGTTTTTTGAAATTTTTTTTAATCAAAGTATCCTCCTTTTATCAAGATCTTGAAATTAAATTCTATCATAACAATTTTAGAAAGAATAAAAAAATTACAATTATTCTATAAAAGAGTTTTTAAAGTCCCATAAAGCCATTCACATTTTTTTTTCTTTATAACTGCATAAAGAAAAATTCTTTTGAATCAGATATTGACAAAAACCTATCATTATCTTTTAAAAACCCAAATATAAAAATATAGATTAAAGATTTTTTTAATTGAATCAATATCATATTATATTAAATTGCAAACTCTTATAATTTTATATGTTTTACTATTTAATTTAAAAATATATAAAATAATAATGATAGAAAAAAATCAAAAAGAATAAAAACTTTTAAAAATAATAAATAATATCTACTATTTTTTACATATAATATTTTGAGGAATTAATATGGATTATGATGTAATATATATTGGAAGTGGAAATGCAGCATGGCAAGGGGGCCGTTTCTTAAGAAAAGCAGGCCTAAAAATATTAATCGTTGAAGAAAGCCTTTATGGAGGAACCTGTGCAAACAGAGGTTGTAACTCAAAAGCGCTTCTTGACGCGCCATATGAAATAAAGGCATTGGCAGATAACTTCGAAGGCTGTGGAAAATCTGGAGATTTCGATGTTGACTGGACAGCATTGATGGAATTGAAACGTAAGCGCATCGCAAATATGGCTCCTTTCCTCGATGGAAAATTTAAGGAATATGATCTTGATGTAGCTCATGGAAAAGGAATCATTATCGATGAACATACCGTTCAAGTGGGAGAAGATAAATTCACCACTGAAAAAATAGTCATTTGTACCGGATTGAAACCGGTTATTCCAGATATCCCTGGAAAGGAATACTTACATGACAGCACTGACTTTTTAGACATTGATGAACTTCCAAAGCATGCAATTATCATAGGGGCAGGATTTGTCGGAATGGAATTTGCATCAATCCTTGCAGAAGCAGGACTCGAAGCAGATGTAATAATCAGAGGAGATATGGCATTAAAATACTTCCACCAACCTTACGTTCAACATGTAATTGAATTACTTAAAGAGAAAAACATCAGATTCCATTTCAATGAAAATGTAAGTGAAATCATCAAAGATGAAAATGTAAAAATTGATAATCCAGAAGAAAAGATCCTTAATCTTGAAAATGCATTGAATACTGATGAAAAATTAAGAGATCCTGATGCCAAGTTAGACAATAAGGCTTATGAAAATGCATTTACAGTAAACTGTGAAAGCGGACTTAGCTTAACTGGAGACTATGTCATTGCAGCGATGGGAAGAGAGGCAAACGTAGAGGACATTGGTCTTGAAAATGTTGGATTGACATACACTAAAAGAGGAATTAAGGTAAATGAATACCTCCAAACTGATGTTCCTAATATCTATGCATGCGGTGATGTAGCGGATAGTGGAATTGCTAAGCTTGTAACCGTTGCAATTCATCAATCCAAATACCTTGGAAAAGCATTATTGGAAGAAAATCCTGAGAAAATAGATTATCCTGTTGTTCCTGCAGTTGCTTACACCATTCCAAGAATAGCTACAGTGGGAGTTCCTGCATTTGTAGCTGAGGAGATGGATGGATATGAAGTTCATAGAATCCAATATGGTAAGTCATATTCACTTGAGCTTAAAAACGATAGGACTGCTGAAGCAAAAGTCATTGTTGATAAGGATCTTCAAATAGTTGGTGCAGAAATCATGGCAGCAGATGCGGAAAATGTGGCAAACATGTTCACATTCATCATAAATCAAAAGATAAGTCTTGAAGAGCTTGATGATATGATTTATGCATTCCCATCAAGCAGTTCCGTATGTCTGTATAAATTGCACAACATTCATTATACTTTTTAAAAATCAAATCTTTCTATTTATTCTTTTTTTAATAAATTATGAAAAAATAAGCTTTAAAAAAAAGAATAGGGTGATTTTCTAATAAGAATAAAAAAATAGAATAAATTTCTCAAAAAAGAAAAAATAATAAAAAAAATATTAAAAAAAGAAAAAGAAGAAAAAATAATTAAATTGAAATTATTTTTTCTTAACTTATTTTAATGCTTGAGCTTCCGGATACTGCATAGTTACTGTTTCCAGAAAGGATTTTAACCTTATGGGTTCCTTTGGCAAGAACTTTTGTATTGAATGATGCAATTCCCTTAGCATTGGTCTTAACATTATAGGTCTTATACTTCTTGCCAGTGTAGACTCTTAATTTGAGCTTGAGTCCGCTTACGACCTTTTTGGTGTTCTTATCTTTGACAGTGACCTTAAAGTATGCACTCTTTTTATATTTTGCAGATACCTTTGGAGCAGAAAGAACGGTTTTTGCCTTAAGGATCTTGATATAGGAAGTCTTGCTTAGAACATATTTTGTATTGGTTGTGGTCATTACAACCTTATGTGTTCCAACAGCAAAGCCGGAACCCTTGAATGCAGCAACACCCTTGGAATTTGTGGTAACATAGTAGAACTTATAGTTCTTTCCTGTGTAAACCTTAAGCTTAAGCTTAAGGCCGGAAATCGGCTCTTTGCTATACTTGTCCACGACTTTTATGTTATAGATCTTTCCAGACTTATAAAATGCAGTGAAATTGCTTGCATTTACGGTAGTGGAGAGTGCAGTCACTGACCTTCCCCTCTGGTTGATTATGTCAATGACATCCATATTCAAGGTCTTGCTGTATTTGAAAGTTGCTTGACCATTCACCAAAAGCAAGTCTTCTGCTATAACAGAACCGTCCCTTCTGTCCTTAATTGTAACGGAATAATCAGGCATCTTGCTGACCTTAGACCCAGAGGCATTTGCAAAGTACAATGTATATGAATTATTGCCATTGGACTTCAACTTCAATGTCAAGATATTATCCATTTTAATTGTCTTTCCAGTATTTGTAGAGTAAACATGACTCAAAGCAGCAAAATTACTACCCCAAAAATTATTATTTACAGTAAGAATAGACCTAGATATAAGTCCAGTGCTACCACTACTATTACCACTGCTAATACTACTATTACTATAATAGTACAAGGTTTTGGAAATTGAATCAGAACCTAATTCATGATTATTATCAAAAATACAATTACTAATATTCCAATGAATAGCTTCATAATTAGCCAAATTGATAGCAGTTCCATATTTTGCAGAATTATTTATAAAGCTACAATTTTCAATTATATATCCAGTTGTATTTAAATTAATAGCACCTCCATATTCAGTTGCGCTATTATTTATAAAAGCACAATTTATGATTTCAGCATAACCCGCTAAATCCAATGCTCCACCATATTCTGAAACATAATTTTTAAATGTGCAATTAATAATATGTAGATTACTACCATATTCATGACCCTTAACGGCAGAAACATTTCCTCCATCAAAATTACAGCCATATATATCAGTAGTTTGTTCCATTGAAGCCACTATTTGACAGTTATTTGTGAAATTACAATTAATAAACTTATCAAAACCCTCTTGATCAGTGAAAAAGGAATTATTAATTTTAGAGTCTTTTACGAAAATACCACCCATATCCTGATAACCTATAAAATCATTTAAAACACAATTTTCAATATTTATATCCCCATACACGGTTCCAGTATGCTCTAGAATACAATTTGAAAATATGACTTTGGAAACTTCATAATCATCCCAAACTATATAACTTCTAGAAGATTCTGAAGGGACAAGGAACTTAATATTTTCAAATTTGAGAGTAAATCTTTGATATTCCATATATTCTCCCAAATCAAAGAGCCTATCAATATCCTCCCCCCATTTAATAGTAACTGTTTCGTCTTTGCCAACAAAATTTAATGATTTGTTTACCTTTATTTTTTCATTTCCAGAATAAGTACCTGAAAGTTCAATTGTAGCATTCTCATCTGCTGCATCAATTGCAGATTGAATCTCTGAAAATGGCTTGTCAGTTGAATCATCCCCGTCACCTTCATCGCCAAGAATGTCACAAGAAGGAGCATCATTTGATTCAATAGAAACATCATCTGAATCCTCAATTGAATCGGATATCTCCATATCATCAGAGACTGATGCCACATTAATATCGCTAGCATCAGATGCCAATGCAAAATCAATATCTGATGAATCATCCAAATCAAGAGAGGAAGCAGAAACCGTTCCCAAACTTAAAATTAAAATAATAAGAATGGGAATGAATAAAAATTTCTTGCTTAGCATAATGTCTTTCATTTTCCTCACCATTAAATAAAAAAAAAATCTAATTTGAAATAAATTAAATTAATCTAATCGCTAAAGCAAACCAAATATTTGAATTTATTAAATATTAATCAGGTTAACTCTTTTATGATTAGATTTTTGAACTTCATATTTAATATGTTTTGCTAAATAGTTTTAGCCCTAAAATTCAATTAAAATCAATAAAAATAGATTAAAATGCTTTAAAAAGAATAATAAAAAACCCTATTTCCTATAAGGACCAGAGGTTTTCAATTTCAAGGAGGATATTAATGAAGCGAAATCAGCAGATTCCCTGATTGATTTGCCCTTTAGCCTATGGGATATATATGAAGCCATATAAGTGTCTCCACAGCCAGTGGAATCGATGATGTCTTCACACTTTACAGCATCAATGCATATTTCCTCTTCCTTCCCTTCACTATTAAAGAGTATTCTGGAGCCTTTGCTGCCATTTGTTATGACAAGCTCAAAATCATGAAAATCACTGCCTGAAATGACAGTGAACTCATCCTCATCCATAAAGAGCACATCTGAAAATGAAATGACACTATCCAATTTCTCATCATAGCCTAAAACTAAGCTGTTGCCTTCCCCCTTAAATCTTAAAAATCCCTGCAAGGAAATGAATACTGGAACATTAAAGCCACTTAAATATTCAATGGTTTCTTGAGGAAAATCATTGCTGTTTAGAGGATTTAAAACAAATGCATCGACATCCATATCATCCCCCTCAAAAATGGCTTTCAAGTCATCCTTAAGAATTGGAATATCTGCAAAGTTGGTGGATTGCCTTCTTATGTCAAGATCATCCTTATTGGGATATTCATTGATGAAATGATGGGTGTCATCCTTTAAAAGAAGCCTTACCTTTGACCTGTCTGGAAACGCATCAATCAGGTCAGGATTTGAGGCATTTACAATGGCCAGATAATCATCATAAAACTCCTCATAGACAAAGCTTTGGAAATAGCTTGCTCCACCTACCTTAGAGCTTTCTTCATCACCGATTATTATCAAATCTTCACATAGAGGCCCAATCAAAACAAGTGTCATAATAATCAATCATAAAAATTTTTTTAAATAAAAAGCAATTAGGATTTATTTCCTATCATTTAACTTTTAATTATTTATTTCTTTTTTATTTAAGAATATATATAATTAGTGAAAAAATTTATTAATGCTAAAAAGAAATTAAATTAATATAAATAAAATATTAAAGTTAAAATGCAATAGATTAATGAGAAAGAAAAGAAGGACAATTGAATGACTATTTTAAACTTACCCCTTAACATCATCATTGGAAATGCAATATCTTTTTTTGCATCTATTGCACTCATTCTAAGCTGCATTGTCAACGATAAGAGGGAAGCCTACAAATATCAGGTGATTGAAGCACTCATACTGACTGTATCCTCTGCATTTTTCCTCTCATGGACAGGAATACTTACAATGCTTATTGCAGCAGCAAGGAACTATTTGGTAATGAATGAAAAGCTAAGTTCCAAATTAGCCATTATGTTCATCATAATTACACTAATCATTTGCCCTATAATCAATACAATGGGCTTGATTGGACTTCTTCCTATGATTGGAATCATACAGCTTACCATTTGTAACTATTACTTGAAAACAATCAAATGGATTAAGGTAGCATTCATTGTAAACGTTTTGATTTATGCAATTTACTTTATAGGAATCTACGATATTGTATCATGCCTTACTCAAGTGATTACAGCAATGATTGGATTTATTTCATTATTTAAGTTAATTAAAAATGAAAAAGAAGAAAATAGTTTAAATAATAAATAAATGAAAAATACTGCATTAATTGTTTGATAATAAAAAAAGAAAATATTTGAAGAGAGAAACTTAAGAATTACTCTTCATTATTAAAATATTTTGTAAAGATATATGCAAGAATTGATCCTGCAAAGTTCTGCCATACTGAATATAATGCTCCAGGAACTGTAGCTAAAGTTAAAGCTGGGAAATGTGTTTTTGCAAGACTTGTAGACAATCCAGAGTTCTGGAAAGCAAGTTCAATAGCAATAGTAACCATCTGTTTTCTCTTCATTCCAGACAAGTAACCTACTGCAAATCCTAAAAGCATTGCTATGAAATATTGCAAAACGATTGCAATAATTATTACAAGAGATGAACTGATGATTGCTTCCTTGTTTGCTCCAATGACTCCTGCAACGATTATTGCAATAACAACAGAAGACAATGCAGGCAAATAATCCTTCAATTTCTCACAAAAGTCTGGGAATTTATAGTTAAGGAACAATCCTAAAGCAATTGGGATTATTACAATCTGCACAATTGAAATGAACATGTCAACTGGATTGAACGCTATTGTATTTCCAATCAGAAGCAATGTGATTATTGGAGTTAAGATAGGTGAAATAACTGTGGAAACTGCAGTGAGTGAAACTGAAAGTGCTACATCACCTTTTGCTAGAAAAGTAATTACATCAGATGCTGTTCCCCCAGGAACTGTTCCAACAAGAACAAGCCCTACAGTCAAAGCCTCATTTAAAGATAAGATGCTTGCAATTGCAAATGCTATCAATGGCATTAACAGATATTGGGCACTGACCCCTAACAAAATCTCTTTAGGCCTTTTAAACACATTTACAAAGTTCTCTATTTTTAATGTTGTACCCATACCAAAGAGGATTACCCCTAAAAGAACATTAATAACATTTATTCCCATAAACTCTTCCATAACCCAATTGAATGAATTTGGAATGATTACAGCAATTACAACTGCAATAAGAATGATTATAAAAAAATATTTTTCAACCAATTTAAAAATTCTTTTCATAACTTTAATATTTGTTAAATCTATAAATAAATGTTTATATTAAAGAATTAAATCATAAGGAACACATGAAAAAATCTCTTACTTCACTAAACTTAAATATTTTTAAAAATAATATATTAACATGACTTTCATGAATAATAATGCAAATATAAAACAATTCCAATTGATTAAATTCCTAAATGAAAACGTCAATGACGATCATGTGATATCAAGAATTTCAATTGTGCTTCGTAGAGACAAATTGGAAGCACCTTATTATATGAATACCAAAATCAGACTCTCTTCCTGTCTTGATAATGGAGAAAAGGGGCTTATCCATGCAATGAACATATTAAATCATAGCAGAATGTACAATTTAACTGAAGACAGATACAATGAAATTAAATCATTGATTTTGGATACATTTGAGAACAATCAATCTGAACAAGTTGAATTCTCTAAAAATGATAAACGGATCAAAATAGCTATAATGTCTAAAGATGATGAGGAATTCAAGAGCCATTATGAAAACTATCATGACCTTTTTGAAAAAATAGATAATCTTATTGATTAGAAAATCCCATGATAATAAAAAAAAAAGAATATAAAAAGTGGAAAATTGGCCAATAATGACCAATTAAAAATATTTTTTTAGAATAAAGGATCTTTTACTCTAGCTATCCTAAATGAATTTAGTATAACTACTAAAGTTAAACCCAAGTCACCTATACCAACAGACATCATCAATGTAATTAATCCCAATATTGCAAGGATTACAAAGAGAGCCTTTACGAAAATGGATAGTGAAATGTTTTGTTTAATAATATTCATTGTCTTTTGGCTTAAAGTGAATAGGTAAGGTAACTTACTAATATCATCCTGCATTAGAGCCACGTCAGCGGTTTCAATAGCTACATCTGAACCTGCAGCACCCATCGCAATTCCAATGTTTGCACGTGCCAATGCTGGCGCATCGTTGATACCGTCACCAACCATAGCCACATCACCAAACTTGTTTCGGATTGTGTCAAGAAGATTCAGCTTGTCTTCAGGCAAGAGATTGGAATAGACATAATCCAATCCGATTTCATCTGCAACCTTGTTAGCAGCAATCTTATTGTCACCAGTCAGCATGATGGTTTTGACACCTTGATCCTTAAGGTCAGATATTACATCGGAAGCATTATCACGTATCTTATCAACAACAGTCAAACTTGCAATTACTGACTTTTCATCACCAACGAAGATCAATGTCTTACCTTCTGCAGAATACTGATTGATCTCCTCTTGGGATATGTCAAATTCACTGCCTTCAATCAGGGACTCATTTGCTGCATAATACTGTTTTCCGCCAATATTACCAATGATTCCCTTACCAGGAACATTCTTGAAGTCTTCAATCTCTTCAAATGCAATCTCATTTTCAGTTGCATAGTTTGTGATGGCCTGAGCAATTGGGTGAGAAGAACTGTTTTCAAGTGAAGCAGCTATCTTAACAACATCCTCTTCACTATAATCATCATTCAAGACATTAATGTCACTCAATTGAAGCTTGCCCTCTGTTAAGGTACCGGTCTTATCAAAGATGACTGCCTTTACATTACGCATTTCCTCCACATAGGTACTTCCCTTAATGAGAACACCCTTTTTGGTGGCTGAAGTGATGGCTGAGACCATACCGATTGGAGTGGAAATCAGGAATGCACATGGACATGAGATAACCATGATTGAAAGTGCCTTATATACCCAATCAACCAAGTTTTGGCCAAAAAGGAATGGAGGTATCAATGCCACACATGCTGCAATAACAATCATTATAGGAGTGTAATACTTGGAAATGCGCTCCACCATGGTTTCGGTGGTGGACCTGTTTAATTGGGACCTTTTTACAAGTGTAACAATCTTGGAAATCACTGAATCCTTAGCTTCCTTAGTAACAACCACTTCCAAATAACCGTCCTCATTTACGGTTCCTGCAAATACCTCATCTCCAACATTCTTGCTTACTGGAAGACTTTCACCAGTGATTGATGCCTGATTGACAGAAGAGGTACCATATGTAACTTTTCCATCCAAAGGAACCTTATCCCCAGGTCTGACTACAACCACTTCTCCTATTTTCACATCATCAATTTTACGAACTTCCTCTCCTTCACCAATTTTAACTCTTGCAGTTTCAGGAGCTATTTCCACCAATGACTTAATGGAGCGTTTTGCCCTATGTTCCGCCAAGTCTTCCAGAAATTCAGCTATATAATATAAGAATGCTACTGCTGCACCTTCCTCTCCATGCCCAATGATGAATGAAGCTATACAGGCAATGACCACAAGAAGTGCAGGGCCAACAGTATGACGTTTTACAAGTGATTTGTATGCAAGAATGGCTATTTCATAACCTGCTATAAGCGCTGCAAGCATATAGATTATTGTCACCAAGGTTGGATTGAAAGAAAGCCATTCGAGTATATGCCCTCCTACAAAGAGCACTCCGCTTGCAACGATGATTTGAATTGGCCTATTATAAATAAGCGGTTTTCCTTCTACAAGAAGCTCACCGTGACCGTGGTCATGCTCATCCTCATCATCATCTGCACAATCAGGACAGGCACATAATGAGAAATCGTCATCATCATGGTCTTCTCCACATCCACAGCTATCTCCGTGGTCATGGTCATGGTCGTGATTATGATGATGCTCATGTCCATGGTCAT
>JAUNXF010000069.1:7885-8548 GCA_030539935.1 Methanobrevibacter sp. | reverse complement strand
TGTGTGTTTTGTGTTTTTCTGTGTCGTTTTCTTTTGCTGCTGATTTGGATGCCGGTTCTTTTGTTTGTGATTTTGATGATGAGGGGTATTTGCCGGTTTCTAATGATAGTGATTCTGCCCCTTCTTTGGATGATGATTCCTTTTCTGATTTTATCGAGGGCGATACTGCCTATAGTGATGATAGTGATGAGTGGGTTTTGAATCTTGAAGAGGATTCTCGAGATGACGATTGGGATTTTGAACCTAACTCCAATCCCCGATCTGACCCCCTAGACAATAGGACCCTTTCACACTTGGATGTAAGCGGATTTTCCAAATATTACCTCAACAGCACTCAATTGGTAGGGCATTTGAAGGATGAAAATGACATGCCATTAGCGGACAGGAATGTTTCCATCAGGATTTCAAATGGAAATTACATCATCACCACAGACAGCCTTGGAATGTTTTCCTTAAACATTAACCTTAAGCCAAACAATTACACCACCAACATCAGCTTTGCAGGGGATTCCCTTTATACTCCATGCAACAAAACCATTTTAGTAAAAGTTTTCACTATGCCAACCACAATTACAAGTTCTGATGTGGTGAAGTATTATCTTAATGGCACTCAGTGGGTTGCTCGTTTGCTGGATGTCAGTGGCAATCCTTTGGCTGGTAAGA
>JAUNXF010000069.1:0-7785 GCA_030539935.1 Methanobrevibacter sp. | reverse complement strand
CTGATGATGATGGTTATGCTGTTTTGGATATTAATTTCAATCCTCGTGTTGTCAATGGAACTGTTAATTTCACTGCTGCGGGGTATGTTAATGTTACTCGGAATGTTTCCATTACTGTTTTGGTGATGCCTACGACTTTGGTCAGTTCTGATGTGGTGAAGTATTATCTTAATGGTACTCAGTGGGTTGCTCGTTTGCTGGATGTCAGTGGCAATCCTTTGGCTGGTAAGAGGCTGTATTTTAAGGTGGGCAATGGCGGGTATAATATCACTACTGATGATGATGGTTATGCTGTTTTGGATATTAATTTCAATCCTCGTGTTGTCAACGGGACTGTTAATTTTACTGCTGCGGGGTATGTTAATGTGACTAAAGATGTCACCATTACTGTTTTACCAATGCCTACTTCTATTGTTAGCACTAGTTTTGCTCAGCATTATCTTAATGTAAATGACTGGGTCGCTCGCTTATTGGATATTGAAGGCCATCCTTTGGCGAATAAGAGGCTTAGATTTAATGTTGGGGGTAATGAATATAATAGGACTACTAATGCTGAAGGCTATGCTAGTTTGAGCATTAACCTAATGCCCCAAGTTTATGATGGTACAGTCAGTTTCAGTGAAAATAATTATGGAAACTCTAGCAAATCAATCATAATAATGGTTTGGAATGGCACTGGAAAGTTAATTACATCCATTTCTGCAAATAGTTTTCAAAAAATGTATCAGGAAAATAAAACATTATCTGCCGCTTTAATTGATGGGATGCATAGGCCTATTTCCAATAAAACTTTAGTTCTTTTAGCAAATAACCAATCTTTTAGTGGAGTTACTGATTCCTCAGGCAATGCTTATTTTGATATAGATTTGTTGCCAGGCAATTATTCGGCATCTATTTTATTCTATGAAGATTTTGAGTGTGGAGGGTCAGTACAAGATTTAGACATATGTATTGAAAAAACTAAAACAAAAATTAATATTGATGATTTTGAAGTGGATAATCAAAGTTTTTTACGGTTTGTTTTGGTTGATAATTTTAATAATGTTATTTCAAATGTGCCTATTGAGTTTATTTTATTCAATAGTTCTAATGAAGTTTTTTCAAACATTACGTTTATTACAGATGATGATGGTGAAATCATAATATCTAAAGATTGTATTTTAGAAAACTGCTCTCTTATATTAAATTATGAAGGTTCTGAAATTTTTTCTGAGATTTCAAGTATTTTTAATCTTAGTGATAAGCATCCTCCTACAGTATGGGCAAGCTATGGTTCCGGTTTTTATACTGCTTCTTTTGATGTAGAGTTAAATTCTCTTGATGATACAGATGATGAACCTATTATTTATTATACCATTGACGGTAGTTTGCCTACCGAAAACAGTGAAATTTATTCTGTCCCATTGCACATTTCCTTTAGAAATAATTTAACTGCATTGCGTTTTTTTGCTATGGATAAATATGGACATCGTAGCGAAGTTGTTAATGTTTATTATTTCTTTGGGAATTATGTTGCTAATTTAAATTCTGGTAAGCGCTTTGATGATGTTCAAAGTGCTATTGATGATAATGATACTATGAATGGGGATATTATTGAGGTAAATAAAGATTTATCCGGAGGGTGTGTTTTACATAAAAGCGTTTATTTGAGATCTTCAGGGCTTGGTGATTTTACTTGGTCCTATCCTTGTATTGAGGTAATAAGAGATTGTTGTGTAATCGATGGATTTAATTTTTATTTAGGGCATACCGCCATATATTTATCAGGAATTTCTAATTGCATTTGCAATAATAATTTTTATGTAGGGGACTATGGAATTTGGTCTTCAAGTAATAATTTCAATAATATGATTATTAATAATAATTTTTCATCTAATAATAATCTAGCAATTTGCATATATTTGCTTCCATTCATTAACGAAGTAAATACGGTTCTAATCAAAGATAATTTTTTTAATTCTTCTTATTGTGGTGTTGCTTTAGAGGGTTCTATTAATTCAATTATAATGGGCAACGTATTTTCTAATTTGGCATATGGCATTCATCTTTTTGGTGAAAATAGTTCTTTAATAGGTAACAGTTTTGATTCTAATAGTGTGGGGGCAGTTGTTAGTGGGGAAAATGCTTATATTTATGATAATAATTTCACTTCCAATTCATATGGTTTGAAACTTTATGGGGATACTGGTTCTATTTTAAGCAATAACATTGTTGAAAATGAGTATGGGGTGTTCTCCCCTGGCTCTAATAACCTTTCTGTGAATTTTAACCGTATTTCTTCCAATAGTGCTTTTGGATTAAAGGTTAATTCAGGGCATGTCAATGCAACCAATAATTGGTGGGGTCAAAACAATGTTAGTGTTGGTAGTGGGGGAGTATCTGATGTTTTTTATAGTGAAAATCTAGAGATAGTTTATGAACCCTATATTATTATGAGGTCTTATATTTCTTATTATGAGATAAGAGACATGTTTGTGGAAAATGTGACCTGTGTTGCTGATTTGAATTTTAATAATTTTGAAGAGTATGTTCCGTTTTATGGTCATCTCCCAGATGGCTTCAACGTCACATTTCGTGACAGTAAAGGGGGACCATATCCGAGATTTGGTGTTGTGAGTTCTGGTCAAGCAAAATACACTACGGTTACTAGTTATTTTTTAAACAATTTCACTGTTATTTTGGATAATGAGGTTCAGAATGTTTCTTATGCCCGTTATCATAATAGTGCTCGCTTTTATGTGAATACGAGTGCTGTTGTTTTAGAAAATTCGACTGACCTAAATGTATCTGATAATTATTATACGTATGATGTTATTTTTAATGATACTGTGGATTGGGTTAGTTTTATTTGGAGGTATCTTGGTGATTTTAGAAGTGAGGTTTCTTTGGTTGTTGATGGTGAAATTGTTGAGTCTTATATTGTCGAGAGTTCTTTTTATCATAATAATCCTTTGAATTTTTCTTCCAATGTTTTTGAAGGGTTAGATTTTTATAATGATATTTATTATAATGAACTTAGTTGGGCTAAGGCTTTAGCTTATGTTTATATTTCATTGGATAATAATTTGACCACTTTAGATGAGGTTATATATGATTATACTCAAGGGAATTGGAGAACATATAGTCCTGAACTTCAGCACCAATTGCTTGAGGAACATAATACTACCTTTGAAAGTGCATTGTTGGGTTTGATTCAAAATTCATATAATCTGACTGATGATGAGATTAGTTTCATTTATGAGAATCATAGTTGCTTAAGGGATGATATATGTGTTTCTGTTCATTATTATGGAGATGATAATGAGTACAAAAATTTTGATGTTGATAATCAGTCTCAGCTTCTGTTAGGTTCTGGTATGTGGACTTTTCGTAATGGCACTGTCATGTATGTGAATGGGTCTTATGCTCATTTGATAGATAATGATTTAAATGAGAGTGTAGATATTTATACTTATTATCATAATTTTGAAAATGGTACTATAGATTGGTTGAATGGTTATAGTTATGGTAATTATTCTGAAGGGGGCTATGATGGATTATTGACTTATGTTTTTGCAAATGATAAGGTTAGTTCAAGTGTTTTGTCTTATTGGTTAAGTGAGAGCAATCGGACTGATTTAAATGGAAGTTTGGTTTTTAGCAATGGTTTTATGAAGGCTGTTTATGGAAGTTTTCTTGAGGGGTTGCTTGTTATTTATATGGATGATTTGGTTGCGGATGTATCTGCTTTTGAGTTGGGTGTTTGTTGGGAGCGTGTTAGTCCTATGGTTATGAGTGTTCGTGATGATCATTTCAGAACGGTTATGAGTGGTGAGTCCAGTTTTTATTTTGGTCGTAAGGTTTTGAGTGAGGATGAGGATATTAGAAGGGCTTTTTATTTTGCTTGTTCTGCTAGCTTTTCTCCTATTGAGTTTTATGTTCATAAAACCCTGTTTCCGGGAATTGTTGGTGGTGGAGTGACTGTTGATTTTGGTAATTATTTGCTTGGTGATGGCACTTTGAGGGTTGATGATGAAGGTAGGTATGTGTTTATTTTTGTGAATTCTTCTGATGTTGATTCTTATTTGTGTTTTGATAGGGATACTGGTTTGTTTAGGGATGCTTCATGGTTTGGTAGTGGTGCCTATTGTTATTCTAATCAGCAGACTGGTTGGGCTTGTGATTTGGCTGGTGAGCTGTTGGATAATTATGGTCTTGTTTGGGATTATTTGACTGGGAATGGTGGTGATATCAGTGTTTTGAATGGTTCCACTCAGGGTATGCTTAAGGTTTGCAATGGCATGGGCATTTTGTCTGGTCTTTTTGGCGGAGCTTGCTTGTCTGATTTAGGTGTTTTGATCGATTCTATTGGTTTGGATGATTCTTTTGCCAGCATTGTTCCTTTGATTGGAGGTGTTGTTTCCACTATGGAAAATGTTGCAGGTTATGTTTATGAGGAGTACGTTTCTGATCCTAAATTTTTAAGTGGTGTTGCTGGGGGTTTGTTGTTTGAGGCTGGTATGATTGCCACTTGTACTGGTGTTGGCGCTCCGATTGGTTTGGCTTTGATTGGTGTTGGCACTGTCTGCACTGCTTATAGTTCTGGGCTTTTGGATTTCAATAATAATGGGCCTTATATTAATGCCAGTGATGAGAATTGTCTTGGTTTCGGTTTTTCTATGGGTCTTAATCTGATTACTGGTGGTTCTAGTGGTGTTGCTTCCAGGTGTGCTTTTAAGGAAGTGGGAGGTAAAGTTTCTCAGGTATCCTTAAGAAATGTTGTAACAAGTGTTGATCAAAGGGGTTTGTATTCTACTACTTTGTTTAGTGCCCAAAAGCGTGTTGTTATGAAGGATTCTTCTAAGCCAGTAGGAAAATATATTATTGAGGAACTAGTTGGTGCTGAAAATCCCACAAAAACAGATTATATAAGAAAAATAGCAACATCATATGGTGAAAATATTAGTTTTGATTATATATTTGATAATGTAAAATATCATTATTTAACTAATTAGTGGCGATATTATGGATACTGGGACTATAATTCTTTTACTAATATTTTTTATAACTTATCCATTATATATTTTTGATAATATTAGGGCAATTAAAGGTAAAAAAAGGAGTAATAAAATTTTTTTAATCATAATGGGTTTTGCTTTGATATTAATAATATGGGATTGTTTTAAAAAGGGAATTATTTAAAAAAGAAAATTATTGGCTTATGCATAATTAAATGAATTTAAGTATTGTATTTTGTATTATGCTATTATTTCTTGAATTCAATTTTTATTTATGATATATCATAATAAAAACTTGGAAGGGGTACTGTAAATTATTTTATATGGATTATCTGATTTGTTATTGTGATGTTTTACTAATTGATTTTTAATTATTCATTTGGTTTAAAAAATTGTTTGTTGATGCTTCTTTGATGGTTATGATGAGGGATTGTTTCTTATGAATTCTTTTGGTGTTGGTTGTTATTTGTTTTTTAGGAGGGATTGTGGTTTTTACACTAATCTTACTGATGGGAATTTGGCTGATTTTGGTTTTTCTATGGGTTTGAATCTTGTTGGTGGGGGTGTTGGTGCTTCTGCGGCTAAGAGCACTCTTAGGAAGTGTGGTGGTGAGGCTGTTCAGGTTTCCGTTTCCCGTGCGGTTTATAATGCGGATCAGAGGGGTGCTTACACTACTTTCCATACTCTCAGTTCTTCTACATATGTTAGGAAAGCCGAAGGAGGCTCCCTTATCAGTGGTGGCCAGTATCTTGTTGATGAGGTAGTAGGAACAACAACAAAAGAAAATATTAAGAAGATCTCAAGGGCATCTTCGGAGGAATTTTTTTCAAATAGTGTTTAGGATATATTAAAAGATAAATATTTATCTTATGAGAGGTATTAAAATGAATGATTATATAATACTTTTTTGTCTTTTGTTATTTTTTGTATCAGAGGCACTATATATTTATGGAAATGTGCAATTAATTAAAAACGGACATAGTTCATTTAAAATTGTAATATTTATGTTTATTCTGCTATTCATTGTATTTGTGATTACTAAGGGAGGATAAACTTTTAATTATTATTTAAATAATAAATTTCGGTTTGATTTTGGTAAATGTTTGATTGATAACTCTACTTTAAGGATTGGGGATAAGGTATGTTTTCTGCATATTTTTGTGAATTATTTTGATATTGGTTTGCTATTGGTTTGTTTAGAAGTATTGGTATTTTGCCGGGGATTAGGTTTTCTTTGGTGACAAATGTTAAAATGGTTGCTTGTTTTTATTACTTTTTAAATATTTATTATTAATTTTCTTCCTCTTCCCTTTATTTTATAAATAATTTTATATGTTACTTTTTATAGATAATATAATGTTGTATGTTTATTTGAAAACATAATCAGTTTAATTATTAACTATTAAAAACTGACTACTTAACTAAAATTTAATATTTATTTTTAATTATAGAATATAGGATTTGTGATAAGATGATCCAAAAGAAGAAATATGCAAAAGCAGCTAAAATTATTCCAGATGGTTATGAATCTGCAAACCACTTTTTTGAAGCTGTTTTTAAGGATAAGGAAATGATTTGGATGGGTCAGAATACAAATGAATTGCATATTGGTCACAATGAAGATGTGCATAAGGCAATGATTGATTGTATCGGAAGTGACGAATACTGCAAGTACCCACCGCCAGAAGGATTTACAGAACTGCAGTCTTTAATCTTAAAGGATTTGGACTTGGAAGGCTTGAGCATATATGTCAATGCCGGAGCCACAGAGTCTTTATACTTGGCCATGAATGCCGTTTTGTCTCCTGAGGATAATGTAATCACTCCAGATCCTGGATATCTTATTATTGACAATTTTGCAAGCAGATTTGCTAATGAGGTAAGGCAAGTCAAGATCTACAGTGAAGAGAACAACTATAAGTTGACTCCAAAATTAGTTAGGGAAAATATGGATGAAAACACAAGAGTCATTCTTTTGATTGATCCATTGAACCCGCTTGGAAGTTCCTACACTGAAGAGGAAATCAAGGAATTTGCAGAAATAGCTATTGAAAATGACATATTCCTATTGCATGATGTAACCTACAGAGACTTTGCTTACAATCATACGCTCTGTGCAAAATATGCTCCAAACAATACAATAACCTGTTACAGTTTCTCCAAGATATTCGGTATGGCAGGATTAAGGTTAGGGGCTATCATATCCAGCCAAGAGGTCATTGATGTTGTCAAAAGCATCATCATCAACGATGTAGGTACAAATATGGTTGCACAAGCTGGTGCACTTGCTGCATTGAAGTCAAAGAGTGAATGGATTGACAGAGTCAGAGATACCACCTTTGAAAACCAAAAGATCATTAAGGAAGCGGTTGACCAATGTGAAGGTGTCTTCCTGCCAGTTTATCCATCAAGTGCAAACATGATGGGAATCGACTTGTCCGGTGCAGGAATCGATCCTGAAGACATGTCTGCATATTTGATTGAGAAAAAGGTATTTACCAGACAAGGTTCCTATACAAGCAATACCTTCGGTCATAACTACTTGAGGGTAAGTTATTCAATCGACCCAGAAAAGGTCAAGGTATTTGCCCGTGAATTTGTACTTGCTGTTGAAGCCTTAAGAACTAAATAATTTCATTATTTAGTTTATTTTTTCTTTTTTTTTAAAAATTTTATTTTTATTTATTTTCCTTATTTTCTTATTTGAACCAGTTTTAAAGCTATTTTTTATAATTTTCATGTAATTTCATGTAAGATAATTTGTATATGATAAAACTTTTAAAAAAAT
>JAUNXF010000068.1 GCA_030539935.1 Methanobrevibacter sp. | reverse complement strand
ACAGTTCTTTCATAAAGAACTGTAAATTTTTTCATGTTTTATTGTAAGAATTTATTAAAAACTGTATTTGCTCTTTTCATATGATAAAGGGTTGATATGTAATTAAAGAAGGTGATTTATTGAAAATAAAATATATTGCGATATGCTTAGTTCTTCTATGCTGTATCATGGGAACTGCAAGTGCAACAGAAGACATCTCAACAGATATCGTAAGTGATTCAGTTGATGATGTTGCTGTAGATGCAGTCCAAGAGGAAATAAGTGATTCCAGTACAGTAGATGATACAACTGAACCAACTGTTTCTGATGATACAACAACAGAAGAAATTAATAAAGAGATTATAGAATTAAATAGAGGAACCCCAGTTAATGCTTCTAACTGGGCGGATTTAGAAACTCAATGTGAATCTTCTGGTTCTAAAGAAATAACATTAAATGGAACTATTTACAATGCAAATACTCAAATAAATTTTAAGAATAGTGCTACTATTATTGGTACTCCCAATAGTTATATCACTGGAGGAATATCTGGAGACCCTACATTTCTTAGTTCTGGAAGTTATAACATACATTTTATTAATGTAACATTCAGAGATATTAATTCGGATATTTTTATTAAATTTTCCACTACAGGCGTTAATAAGTTTGATAATTGTACATTTTCAAATATTTATACTACTACTTCTGATGGACATAGTTCTGTCATTTGGAATAATGGTGGATTAATGAATATAACAAATTGTAATTTCACCAATTGTAATAATGGATTTGGAGTAATTACTAATCATAAAACACCCACTACTGTAACTATGAATGTTAATAATTGTAGATTTGAAAACAATTATGGTAGGACCGAACCTGGTGCTATTAATAACTGTGGAAAATTAAATGTAACTAATTCAACATTTACTAATAATACTTCTTATCAATGGGCTGGAGCAATACACACTCATTCAAATGCTTATACTCGTATTATTAATTCAAATTTCACAGAAAATAATGCTGGATGGAATGGGGGTTCTTTATACACTTACAGTAAATTAGAAGTTATAAATTGCACATTTACAAATAATAGTTGTAATACTAGTGCTGGTGGAGGCGCTATTGGATGTTCTAATTGGATGTCTAGATATAACATAACTGTATGTAACTGTACTTTTATCAACAATACAAATAATTGTGGAGTAACTAATGAAACTCCATCAACTGGAACTGGAGGTGCAATTTCTGCAATGAATAATGGTTATTTAACTGTATGTGGTTCTACTTTTGATAATAATTATGCTGGTTATGGTCAAGCTATTGCAGCATATAGCCAAGGTTATGTGAACATAACTGCAGGAATACCTAATGTTGTAATCAAGAATAACACATTCCTAAATCACAATAGGACAAATACAACTGACACTGTAGCTCTTACAGGAAATTACACATTAGATAATAATACATTCATTAATTGTCACCAAGAAAATGTGGGCACTAATAATAAATTTATTAATTGTACTCCTACTTCAGTCAACAATGTTAACTTGGAGATTATGGGCAAAAGAGATTTATTAACTTTAAATAAAAAATCTTCTACTAATGCTTTAAAAAATGCAATTGAATATTTAACACCTCAAGATGATATAGTAAGTTTCATAAGAAATATAGAAAATAATGGAATAATCTATTTGGGCGTTGGGGAATTTTTTATTGATACCTATATCATCAGTTCAGACAAAAATTATACTATAATAGGCCAAAGTAGAGACGACACCCTACTTATTAAAAGATTTGACAGTTCCTCTTCAAATGGTGGTGTAAAAACTTTTATTAATCTGACAATTAGTATCACTGAAGCATTATCTGATGAAGATCCAATTCAAACAGCCGATTTATCAGGCGATACTGTATTTATCAATTGTACTTTTATTAGCACTCCATTAAATATAGGTAAAGAGTTATTTGATAATTATATTGATACCCACGGCGGATTAACTTCTAAAGGAGTATACAGTGCCAAATTTTATAATTGTGACTTTTTAAATTGTGATAGGGAAAATAATTACCTTAAAGAGATAGATGAAAGTTATGTTGATGAAGAGACTTGGGAGTATATAGAAAAATATACTTATCATGAATTAAGTTCATATATGAATGTTTTTGATCATGCTAATGTTGAACTATACGATTGTACTTTTGATAACTTAAATTATGAAAAATTAATTTGTACAAATGTAGCGAATTATGATACAGGTAGTGTAAAAATTTATAATTCTACTTTTAGGAATTGTGCAATAAATGCTGTTCTTGATTATTACAATGATTTAGAAGATTTATTTACTATTGAAGATTGTACCTATGACTTTGATGTCACTACTGATGTAATAACCAGTGAAGACAATGGTCACCATTATGTAAATGCTACCAAACTTAAAGTAGTTGCTGTTGACAGTGCTGTTGACATTAGTTCCACTGAGAAAGGTGTTATTGTTATTGCTTTAACTGATAACAGTTCTGCTCCTATTGCTGGTGCTACTGTTAAATATACTGTTAATGGTGGTGAAGAGCAAACTGATGTTACTGGTGAAGACGGTAAATTCACCATCACTGGTTTGACCGGTGAAGTTACCATTGCTGTAAGCTATGAAGGAAACGAATCATTCAATGCTATCACTGGTAGCCAGTTCTTTAACTTCACTGAAGAGACTGCAACAAATGGCACTGACGACACTCCTGCAGCTCCGACTAAAGTTGCAACCAAGCTCACTGCACCTAAAGTGACTGCTACATACAATGTTGCTAAAAAGTTAGTGATCACACTTAAGGATGCAAACGGCAAAGTCTTGGCTAACAAGAAAGTAACTGTAAAAGTCGGAACAATCAGCAAAACCTTGAAGACCAATGCTAAAGGACAAGTAAGCGTTGCTGTAAACACCCTTGTTCCTAAAACTTACACTGCAACAATCAAATTTGCAGGTGACAGCAGTTATAAGGCATCCAGCGTTAGCGCTAAAGTTGTTGTCAAAAAGGCAGCTCCAAAACTAACCGCTGCTAAAAAGACTTTCAAAGTCAAGGCAAAAACCAAAAAGGTAACTGCAACCCTTAAGAACAACAAAGGAAAAATATTGAAAAAGGTTAAACTTACCATTAAAATCGGTAAGAAAACCTACACTGCAAAAACCAACAGCAAAGGTGTCGCTACTTTCAAAGTCAAATTGACCAAAAAAGGAACCTACACCGGAACTGTCAAATTCGCAGGAAACAAATACTTCAAAGCAGCAACCAAAAAAGTAAAAATAGCAGTGAAAAAATAAGTAAAAAGTTTTTAAGAAGGAAAAGATTAACACTTTTTTCTTCTTATTTTTAATTTTTTTTATACATAGAGAATTTATTTCTTATTCCAATCCATATTAAGTTGGAATAATAAATAAATTTTTTATCATAAAAAAATTTATTTTTAAAGAAAGCTTAATGAAAAGCTTTTTAAAGATATTTAGAGGAAAATCTAATGCAAAAAGCAAATAAAATGGTTTTATTATTTTCAATATTTTTAATCTTATTAGTCAGCATATCTTCGGTTTCTGCAGAGAATGCTGACGATTACATATCATCTACAACTAATGAGGAGATCATTGATACGAGCAGCAGTCTTGATGATACTTCATTAAATTATCTTGCAGATGATAATCCGGTTTTAGGGCTGGATGATAAAAGTGTTGAAGATAATGAAAAAATGGTTTTGTGTTCTGATTCTTCTTCAAATGATGCAGATTCAAAATCCAAATCTTCCTTAAAAAGTCACAATAATGCATCTTCATTAAAGGATTCTAAAGATTCTGTTTATTATGTTGATAGCGGTAATTTGGATTCCTTCTTTGCTGATGGCTTCTTAAAGGATGATTATGCTGATTCTGTATTGGTCTTCAATGGCGAATTTAAGGATAAGGGCATATTGGATATCCGATCATCCAATGTCACTGTCATTGGAAACAATTCATCATTGAAAAATACAGTATTCTGCCTGGAGTCAAGCAATATCATGCTTACAGGACTTAATTTTGTATTGAATCAGGAGTTCGCGGATAATGACCATGCAGGAATTTTAGTGCTTGGGGACAATTGCACTATATACAATTGCACTATGGATTATGCTGTTCCCAAATCCAAGACAGGCTTTTGTGTCTATGCAGAAGGCAATAAGATAGAGAACTTCACTTTAGCCAACAGCACATTTAACTTCATCGGCAATAACCTTGGTGGGGGATGGGATTATGGCATATTTCTTGATGGCGTTGACAATGCTATGATATATGGCAATAATATTAACTGTTCTTTGCCTTTGCGTTCCGTTAATTGGCAAGCTGAGATTTTCGGTGGTGTGAGCATGGATGCTGTAGGTGCCTTTGTTGCCCAGAACTCCAATAATCTGACATTGTCTAACAATAAGATTTCCACTTATGTAAGTGGCGGTGGAACCAGTTATCCAACTCTGGATACTGTAATATTGTATGCCTGCAACAATGCCACTATTGAAAAGAATCGCATTTATAGCGAGGACTTTGACAGCAAGAACGGCAAGGACAACTACCTTCAGGGAATTGATGTGTATTTTGCCAATGATGTAACCATAATAGGTAATCAGATTGATATTCGCACTACTGGCGGTCGTTCAGGTATGGGGACAGCTTATCCTATCCAGGTGAATGGTCCTTCATATAATGTGAAAATCGCTTACAATAATCTCACTACATTTAATTTTGGCCCTAATATAGGTATCTATTCCCAGAATTATTATGGTGCGACAAAGATAGACATTATAAGCAATTTCATCAATGTCACCGGTCTTGCCAGCACTCATTACTGGGCACTTGTTGCCGGAATTGAAGTGCAGGATTCCGATGACTTGATTTGGAATAATACAATCATTGTAAATAATATAGGAAATTACAGTGCAAACAATAACATTTATGGCATTAGTTATTCCCAGAACACTCAAGGGAATCATACCTATAATATCCAATATAATAATGTAACTACTAATGGTCGCTATGCGGTTTCTTTATCAGGCACTAGCTCATTGGTTGTCAATTCCATTATTGCAAACAATGTCTTAAATACTAACCAATCCAGCGGCAATCGTGCTGTTCATATTGGCCGAGGAAATAATAACACTATCCGTAACAATACTGATGGTGTTTTCAGGAACACTATGAGTGAGGATGATTTGCCTGATTGGCTCAAAAACCATAAGGGTTTAGTTCCTAGCATTGTTGTTCCTAGGTATTTTGATGAAAATTCCAATGGTTCTGGAATGACTGAGAATAAAGGTAATGGCACAGCCCCTTGGAATAATCAAGGCAATTCCAGAGGAACCAATAATGGCAATGGAAATGGCAATAGTCCAGTTTCAGGAAATGGAACAAATCCTAACAGTGACAGCATTTTCGGTTCAGATAGGGATACTGCTCCAGGCATCGGCGGTTCTTCCACCCCTAGTGTTAGTGCAAGCAGTCCAGGTGATAGTGGCAGTTCTGCTATGAATCCGAATGCTTATGAGATCAATGAGAAATATAATGTCCTTAATAAGTCTAGTAATTATCTTCAATTGGCATTGATATGTGTTGTTGCTTTGCTGTTGTTAGGCATTGGATATAAGCGTCAGAAGGATAAAGAAGAAGAGGCATAATAAAAAGTTTTTTATTGTTTATTGGAGTGTTTGCCAAAATAATTTTATTTTATTAAGTTTTTATAATCAAAACCTCAACATGATTTATTAAAAAAAGTTTTTCCAATATTATTGGAATTTTGATTTTGGCAAACGCTTTCTTTTAATTTTTTATATAATGGTCTATTGATTTTAAAATTAAAGGAAAAAAACAGTTTTTTAATTTTAAAATTAATAAATTAATTATTTATGATATAGATAAGCAATTTATAAAATTAATATTCATAACAAACCTTTAATTATTTTAATTGCTCATTTGATTAAAACAAAGTTAAAGAGGACAATTATTATTTTAATGATAGTGATTTTCAATTAAAATTATATTAGTTTTTGGAGGGTAATGATGGTTGGAAGCAATATATTAACATCCACTTTGGATTTGGTGAGTCAGAGTCTGCAGATTCCTGTAATAATATTCCTGTTATTGTTTGCAGTAGCAGCAATTATACTATTAGGTGGATTAATCCGAGAATTAAGACACAGAAAATCCGTATCCAATGCGGAGATGAAAAATCTAATAAATAGCATTTCAAATGCAAACAGTAAAGAGGAAATATTAAACATAATCAGCAATTCTGAAATTCCTAATTCCATGAAGAATGACTTGAGGGAAATAACAGACACAGACCTGGATATAGAATCTAGAATAGCTTTGGCAAAGAAGTTGGTCAACAGCAGAGAAAAGAAACTTGAAAAAAGGTTATCATATACTGATATCATCACTCGTATCGGTCCTACACTTGGTTTGATGGGTACACTTATTCCGATGGGTCCTGGATTGGCTGCTTTAGGTTCAGGTGATATAGTCACTTTGTCAAATGCTATCATAGTTGCATTTGACACCACTGTTGTTGGTATCGGTGCAGGTGCATTGGCATATGTAATCAGTAAAATCAGGAGAAGATGGTACAGCGAGTACATTGCCAACATTGACGTGTTGACCGATGTGGTCCTTACAAGAATAGGAAAGCTTTAAGGTGTTGAGATTATGGTTAAGCTTAATCGCAAAAGCAGCTTTGAGGATGATGAAGAGGATCCTATGGCTGGTGTTGCCAACCTTGTTGATGCAATGCTTGTCATCGCAGTGGGTTTGCTTGTGTTCCTGGTGATTTCATGGAACATGCAGGCAATAGTGTTCAACGACAGCGTAACACCTGAACAAAAACAGGATGCAATCAATGCCATGAAGCAGGTAACCGAGATAGACCAGGGACAGCAATTGAATGAAACTCCTGATGTTAGCAATTCTTCTGGTGAAGGCTATGCTGAATTGGGTAAGGTCTATAAGGATCCAAATACGGGCAAGCTGATAATGATAGAGAATTGATTAAACTTTCTATTTTTGTATTTATTCTGATTTTATATAATCTATTTAGAATCTTTTTTAATTTTATTTCTTTCGCATTTGTAATGTATTTTAGATACTTTTTATATAATATCTTTTTTACATTATATAATGCGTTTTAGATACTTTTTATATTATATCTTTTTTGCATTATGTAATGTGTTTTAGATACTTTTATATATCTATAAAAATAAAATATAATTAATCAATAAAAAGAGGTTTTTATAATGGATGCAATACCATGGGGATTAAATGCAGACTTAACTGATGATCAATTCTTCAATAGAGAAAGAGATATAATTTTTTTAACTAAACTCCTGGATTCAACAAAGGATGAAATTCCTCCTGCATTATTATTGACTGGAATCAGAGGTGTTGGTAAAACTGCTCTTTTAAATAAAATTAAGAATGACTTGAAAAAAGATTATTTAATCATATATCTAGATTTATCCTCTTCAAACAATTATCAAGAAGATAAATTAAGTCGCATGGCATTCATGCAATTATTCTATAAGAGAATTATAGAGTCCTGTAAGGAATATGGCTTAAAAACCATAGATAAACAAATAGAAAGCTGGTTTAAGACCCATAATATCTCTTTAAAAAACATATTCAATATAGATGGAGTTCCAGTACCTATTGTTGGCTTTGAGGAAGATTATACTAAATTAGCGGATTTTGTAATGAATTTGCCTAGAAAAATCTATGAAAAATATTCTGATGAAATGGATGGAATCTTGATTTTCATAGATGAATTTCAGTTAATAAAAGATTTGGATGATGAAACAAATGGTTTCTTATGGTATTTAAGAAGCTTTATCCAAACAGAAAAAAACGTTTCCTATACTTTTACTGGAAGCATGAGCATGGAAGATAGTCTTTTAGGAGAGATAAATGGTGCAAAAGGAGCATTTGGTGGCAGAATGCTTACATATCAAATAGAACCGTTTTCATATGAAACCACAAAAAGATACTTGATTGAAAGAGCAAGCCATTTGGAATTTAGTGAAGATGGCTTTGAAAGATTCTATAAATGCACTAGAGGCATTCCATTCTATATAAATACATTCGTAAGATTTTTAATGCCTGGTGAAATATTGGATAATGAAAAGGTTTCTCTAGAATTTGCTAATGTTTTGCCATTTTTAGCAATCAATCTAATAAATGATTGGAAGAACTTAAGCAAGCAAGAGCAGAAGATCATCACCACACTATTGGATGGGCCATTAAGAAGGGTGGACATTGCTAAGAAGTTAGATGTAACCAGTGGAGGAATAGGCGGATCTTTGAATAATCTATTGAATAATGGATTAATAAAGTATGAAAAGTCACGTTATTTTGTTTCTGACAATATTTTAATAGCATGGTTAAAAGGGGAATATGATAGGAAAGGAGTTTATCCTTATAGGGATTTTTAAAAAGTAAATTCCTATTTCTCTAAAATTTTTTAAGAGTAATAATCTGTAAAAGAAAAACTATATTTTTATATAAATATTTTACAATTTTTCCATAATTTAATTTAAATTTTTTCTGTAA
>JAUNXF010000015.1 GCA_030539935.1 Methanobrevibacter sp. | reverse complement strand
TATAAAAATTAAATAAACTTTTATAAGATTAAATATAAAAACTATATTACAATGAATTCCACTAACAAAACAAAAACATCACTTGCAAAATTTGAAGAATTTTTCTCAACAATTTACAAGGATGATGTATTTGAAATTTTAGAAAAATATCCTGATGAAAGGTCACTTACAGTCAATTACGAAGACTTGGAGATGTTTGATCCTGATTTGGCAGACCTGTTGATAGACAAGCCTGATGAGGTCATAGCAGCTTCACAAAAAGCTATCAAGAACATCGACCCGTTAATGAAAGATGCCGAATTGAACATCAGATTTGAAAACCTCAACAACAATATCCCATTAAGCGATTTATTAAGCAAATACATCGGAAAATTTGTATCAGCTGATGGAATTGTAAGGAAAACCGATGAGATCCGCCCAAGAATTGAAACAGGAACATTTGAATGCAGAGGTTGCATGAGATTGATTGAAGTGGAACAAAGCTCTGGAAACCATATTTCGGAACCTACATTATGTAACGAATGTGGTGGAAGGTCCTTTAGATTGCTTCAAGAGGAATCCAAATACATTGATACACAAAGCGCCAGAATGCAGGAACCTTTGGAAAACCTATCTGGAGGAACTGAACCAAAACAAATGCTAATGGTTCTGGAAGATGATTTGGTAGATGAATTGAATCCTGGAGACAAAGTTAGAATCACAGGAACATTGAAGACATTTAGAGAGGAAAGAAGTGGAAAATTCAAAAACTATATCTATGTAAATCATATTGAACCCCTCGAGCAAGAATTTGAGGAACTGGAGCTTAGTGAAGAGGATGAGAAAAAAATCCTGGAATTATCCAAAGACCCTAAAATACACGATAAAATCATCAATTCAACTGCACCTTCAATTAGGGGTTACAGAGAAGTTAAGGAAGCTATTGCATTGCAACTCTTTGGTGGCGCAGTTAAGGAATTGGAGGACGGCACTCGTTTAAGAGGGGACATTCACATTCTCATTGTTGGGGACCCTGGTATCGGTAAATCCCAAATACTTAAATATGTTTCAAAATTAGCTCCAAGAAGTGTTTACACCAGCGGTAAAGGTACATCCGGTGCTGGATTAACTGCAGCTGCAGTTAGGGACGAACTTGGAGGATGGTCTCTTGAAGCAGGTGCATTGGTGCTTGGGGACCAAGGTAACGTATGTGTCGACGAATTGGATAAGATGCGTTCAGAAGACAGATCTGCACTTCACGAAGCATTAGAACAGCAAACTGTAAGTATTGCTAAGGCAGGAATTATGGCAACATTGAATACAAGATGTTCCGTTCTTGCAGCAGCAAACCCTAAGTTTGGTAGGTTTGACAGATATAAGGCCGTTGCAGACCAAATCGACTTGCCTTCACCAATTCTTTCTCGTTTCGACTTGACCTTTGTAATTGAAGACAAGCCAAATGTGGAAAAGGATAGGGCATTGGCCCAACATATTCTTAAGATACACCAATCTTCAAATGTGGACTATGAAATAGAGCCTGAACTGCTTAGGAAATATATTGCTTATGCACGTAAGAATATCAATCCTAAACTAACTGATGAGGCAAATAAAGTTCTGGAAGAGTTTTATGTCTCTGTAAGAAGTGGAGGTGTGGAAGAGGATACACCTGTGCCAATTACAGCAAGACAACTGGAAGCTATCATTCGTTTGGCGGAAGCAAGCGCAAAGCTTCAGCTTAAAGATAAGGTGGAAGCTTCAGATGCTCATAGAGCCATTACCCTGCAAAGAAAATGTCTGGAAAAAGTTGGACTTGATCCTGAAACCGGTAAGATTGACATTGATAAGGTTGAAGGCAGAACCCCAACATCCGATAGGGATAGAATGAATAAGGTAATGGAAGAGATCGGCTCATTGGAACAGGAATTCGTCAATGTTCCGGTTGACATTCTAAAGGAACACCTTACTGACAAATATGAAATCAGCGGAGAGAAGGTGGATTCCATTTTAAAACAACTTAAGGCTAAAGGTCTTATCTACGAACCACGTAATGGTCTTGTAAAGAGACTGGAAAATTAATTTTAACCAAAAGCTTAAAATTAAATAAAATTAAAAATTTTGCTTGATCAATTCAAGCATTTTTCTTCTTTTTTAGAATCTTGAAACTTTAGTTTTTCATTTAATTTTAAATCATATGATAATCATTGTATTAATAAATACATTAATAAATGATAAAAAATATAATTTATATTAATATAACTCAAATACTAATTTTATAAAGATTATTCAAATTATTTGATTATATTTATAAAAATTTAATCAGACTTATTAGAAATTGATTATACTTATTAGAAATTATTTTATTATTCCAAAGAGGTGAAAAAATGGACGATTATGAAAATTTATTAAACAGAGCTATTGATCAATTGCCTCCTGAGGTATTTGAAACCAAAAGATTCGAACCTGTAAAAGCATACTCTGTTATTCAAGGAAATAGAACTTTTATCCAAAATTTCAAGGATGTGGCAGACTCATTGAATAGGGACCCACAACATGTATTAAAATTTTTATTAAGGGAATTAGGTACTGCAGGTAACTTGGAAGGAGTAAGAGCAATCTTACAAGGAAAGTTCAATCATTTCCTAATCAATGAAAGAATCGACGAATATATTGAAAAATATGTTATCTGCCATGAGTGCAACAGACCAGATACTAAAATCATAAGGGAAGATAGAATATTTATCTTAAAATGTGCAGCATGTGGTGCAAAGGCTCCGCTCAAGCCATTATAATCTTATCTTTTCTTTTATTTTTTAATTTAAAAATTTTAAATAGCTATTTGCCTACTTGAAACCGATTATATTCTGAAATAGCAACTTGCTACATGAAACCAATTATATTTTAAATAGCTATTTATTTGCTTAAAAATCAACCAATTTAATTTCTATTTTATTTAAGGGCGTTTTAAAATGTTTTGTCCAGAATGTGGAGCAACAGATGTTGAAATGATAGATGGAATTTGTAAGAACTGTTTTTTAAAAAAATTCCAACTCATAGAAATTCCAGAAAATATTACTGTAACTATCTGCAAACACTGTAATGCCAAACTAGAAGAAGGAAAATGGAAAGATGAATACATTCCAGAAGAGGAAATCATCTATAGGGCATTGGAAAGAAACATAACTGTTGCCGATTTGGCTGAAGATGAGGAAATTGAGCTTGAGATCGACCAGATGAGAGGGACAATTGCAGAATGTTATGTTGAAGCGGTTGCAACCGTCTTAGGTGAAGAGGTTGTCGAAACACACACTCCAAATGTAAAGATCAATTATTCAGTCTGCCCTGACTGCAGCAAAAGGAATGCAGGATACTATGAAGCGGTAATCCAATTGCGTGCAGATGATAGGGAACTTAAGGAGGAAGAAATCAGACACGCCGAAGAAATCATTGGCAGAACCATTGAAAAACAATTTAAAAAGGATAAATTGGCTTATATTCCACAAGTTGCAAAACTCAAGGAAGGGAATGACTATTATATTGGCTCCCTAAAATCTGCAAAAAAGGTGGTGGAACACCTTAAGGAAGAGCTTGGAGGAACAACAAAGGAATCTCCAAGACTTATCAGTGAAGACAAATCCACTGGAAAGGGACTATACAGGATTTGGATATCCCTAAGACTTCCTAAATTTGTCAAGGATGATTTTGTAAAATATAATGACAGCATCTATAGGATAAATGATGTGGATGGAAACAGGATACAAGTCATTGATTTGGAAAATGGGGACAAGATAGCCTTAAAATGGAGAGAATACGATTCCATTGAAAAAATAGAGCATTTGGAGGGAATCCAAAAGGCAATCATTACAGCAAAATCTCCAAATTCAATTCAAATTCTTGATCCAGACGATTATAGTCCAATCGATTTGGAAATGAATGAAAAATTAGAGAACCATAATATTGGCGAAGAGATTGATGTCATAAAGATAGAAGGAAAAATCTATTTGCTTTAATTCTTATCAACTAACAGCTTAGAAAAATACAAAGTGTGATTATATGAATATAGATGAAAAGATTGAATTAATTCAAGAAGGAACATTGGAAATCATTGATGTGGATGAATTGAAAGAAAAACTTGAAAAAGAACAGCCTATTGCTTATACTGGATATGAACCTTCTGGAAAAATTCATTTAGGTCATGCAGTAACAATTATGAAACTTAAGCAATTACAAAGCTTAGGATTTAAAATTAAGATTTTACTTGCAGATTTTCATGCTTTCCTAAATGGAAAAGGAACCATTGAAGAAATTGCAGAAACTGCAGAATACAACAAAAGATGTTTCCAAGGATTAGGATTGGCTGAAGATACAGAATACATCTTAGGTTCATCATTCCAGCTTGGAGCCGAATATACCAATGACGTTTACCAATTAGCTACATTGACTACCTTGAAAAGAGCAAAAAGAAGTATGGACCAAGTCAGCAGACATGATGACAACCCAAAAGTGGCTAGCGTAGTTTATCCTCTTATGCAAACTGCTGACATGTCCGCCTTGGAAGTTGATGTTGCTTTAGGAGGTATGGAACAAAGAAAAATCCAAATGTTAGCAAGAGAAAACTTACCAAGAATTGGAAAGGAAGCTCCTGTATGTATTCACACTCCATTGATTCATGGCCTTGACGGCGATGACAAGATGTCATCAAGCAAAGGAAACTACATCGCTGTTGATGATGATGAAAAGACAATCAAGGATAAGATCAAAAAAAGCTACTGCCCAATGGGAGAAACCGAAGGAAACCCTATATTGGAAATTGCGGACCATTTCGTTTTCTCACAGCAAGACACTTTGGTCATAGAAAGGCCTGAAAAATTTGGCGGAAACCTTGAGCTCTCTAAAGATGAATTATACAAAATGTATGGTGAAGGAAACCTACACCCAATGGATTTGAAAAATGCAATTACAGCATACTTAATTGAATTCCTAAAACCAGTTAGAGACTTTATGGACTCACAGGAATAATTGGAAAACTATATTTAATATCAATTAGGATAAATCTTATCATACAAAAAAGATTTAATATCACTTAAAGATAATAATAAATTTTTAAAAAAAGATTAAAAAGAGGGATAGCATGGAAGAAGAACCAGTATATGAAATGAAGCTTACCAACGGCATTGGAGAACAAATGCTTGCTCATGTTTTTGAAAAGTTTGATGTTGAACTTAAGCAAACCGAGTTTGGACCAAAGCTCCAAGGAACAAAAGAAGAGCTTGAAAAGGCACAGGAATATATTATTCAAGTAATGAAAGAAAGATTAGAAGAATTAGATAATAGATAATCTAATTTATCAACTATAGAAGAAAGATTAGAAGAATTAGATAATAGATATCTAATAATTCTTTTCACTTTTTTTATTATGCAATACAGTCCTTACAAATGTCAAATAATGGAGCAACAGCTTTTTTTATATCAGAGGATACCTTATTTGGACCATTATTTGCATCAATTATTTTAAAGTTATCATTTGATTTGGCCAAATCCAAGTAATTCTGTTTTACTCCAGTCAGAAATTCTTCATTTTCAAATTCATCTGTTCCATCACATCTTTCGACAGACCGTTTGACATCCAAATCCAAGAGAAGAACCAAATCAGGTATTTTGGCATATTCATTAATCTCTTTAATCCAATCCTGAGGACTTTGATAAGCTAAACTTGAATAAAAAGATCTGTCACTAATTACAACAGTGTCTTCTTTTTCCAGCCTTTCAATTTTATCCATTAACATCAACCTATCTGCAGCAAATAACAAACCTAAAGTCTTTTGCATAGAATCTGATTCGACATCAGAGCGAGTAAGAAATTTACGAATAAGCTTTCCAATTTCCATATCAGTAGGTTCAACAATTGTTTCAACCCTTAAGCCATTATTCTCTAACCATTCCTTTAACAGCTTAATTTGAGTTGATTTTCCAGCACCATCTATTCCTTCCAATACAATATACATAAGATAGAATTTATTTTTAAGAATATATAATTCTATTGTAAATTATCTAAATTATTGTGAATTATATGAATTATTGTAAACTCATTAGTTTTCACAAGCTCTCATAAAAAACAATATATAATTCACCAATAATTAAAATCATATTTATAAAAATATTATATAATAAAATTTACATAACTATAAATAGTTAGATTATTTTAAAAAAGGAAAAATTTTATTTTCATCATTTAAAAAAACCATAAGAAATACAATCAAGATTATAGGAGATTACTTAATGACATTACCTGAACTATTGGCACCTGCAGGAGACTATGACATACTGGTTACAGCAGTCAATGCAGGAGCTGATGCAGTATACATATCCGGAGAAAGGTTTGGAGCAAGGGCATTTGCCAAAAACTTCACTTTAGAGGAGATAGAAAAGAGTGTAGAATATGCTCACCTGAATGGGGCAAAGATACACGTGACCGTAAACACCCTAATAAACAACTTTGAAGTTGTAGATGTTGTAAAATACTTGTTTTACTTATATAAGATTGGCGTTGATGCAGTTATCGTGCAGGACTTGGGAATCATTGAACTTATTAAAAACCTCATTCCAGGACTTGAAGTGCATGCATCCACACAAATGACATTAAGCGATTATGATTGTATCCTATGGGCTGTTGAGAACAATATCTCCAGAATAGTCTTCCCACGTGAAATAAGTGTGGACAAAATAGCTGAAATATCCAAAAAACTGCAGGAATCCAATATGAATATGGAACTTGAAGTCTTTGGACATGGAGCTCTCTGCTACTGCTTCAGCGGAAACTGCTACATTTCCTCATACAACAGTGGCCGCAGCGGAAACAGGGGAGCATGTGCCCAACCATGCCGTAAGCAATACAAATTGAAATACAAAAACTACAATGTGGGAAACGGATACCTGTTGTCAACCCATGACCTTGCAGTCTACAAAGGTTTGGACAAGATAGAAAAAGCAGGAGTATTCTCCCTTAAGTTGGAAGGAAGGATGAAATCTGCAGATTATGTCGGAACCATCACAAATGCATACAGGCATTTGATTGATGGTGATGAGGGAGACTACGACAAGGACTTGAGCCTTGTATTCAACAGACAGTTTACAGACGGATATATTCTTAACCAAAAGCCAGGACAGGTTTTAGGCAGGGAAAGTTCTGGGCACGAAGGAGTCTACATTGGAAAAATCATAGAAAAGAAGGGAGACCTAATCACCATCTCAAAAGAAAATGATGAATTCAAGATAAACCTTGATATTGGGGATGGAATTGGATTCAAATACAAGGATAAGATTAAGGGAATCTATATTGACAACATTCAAGACCAAACCGACGAATACATTAAGCTCGAAACAACAAGAAATGTTAGAGAAGGGGACAAGGTTCTTTTAAGCTATTCCAAATCAACTCATGACAATCTCAAGAAGTTCAAGAACGAAACAGTAAGGCAAAGCATTCCTTTGGATTTGGACATCAGATGGACTGAAGATTTAAGACTTAACATTAACGCTAAATTCAAAATCATAGAAAAGGGAATAAACAATGAGAACCGTAATGAGGAATTCAGCTTCAGATACATCTCCCAAACCAAATTCGAACCAGCTCAAAAAAGACCTGTAAGCATTGAAGACATTGAAAAGCAAATGATGAAGACTGGTTCAACATCCTTTTACATCAACGATTTGACCATTAACGATATGCCTGAAAATAGCTTTATCCCTATTGGAAAACTTAATAAGATCAGACGTAATGTTCTTGATAAGGCCACTGAATTATTATTGAACTACTACAAGCCGGACAAGAAAGAAATTAGGGCAACCAATAAGGCCATCAGCCAATTCATAAAGGAGTATAAAACTTACAGCGATATTCCCGTTAGAAATGAAAAGTTGAACCTTTCAATATTTGTTGACGATTTGGAACTTATGAAGATGACTTCCAAATTGCCGATACACAAGTATTTCTTTGACCCATCCTTTTCATTCAATAGCCAAGAGGAATACTTTGAAAACATTAAGGATCTATTGAAAGAGGCTTATTCCATAGTTTACAAAGGCAAAGAGAATGTGGATGATAAGTTAGTTCTGGTTTTATCATCATTCATCAGTGATGAGGAAATAGAGAAGATAAGCATAATAATAGATGACTTGGAAACAGAGGGGATCAGAATTCCTATCATGTATGACACTCCAGGAATAGCTAAAGGCTTTAAGAACAAGGTTTATGGAAACCATAACCTGAATGTTTGGAATAGCTATAATGTGAAAAACTTATCCGACTCCGGATTCAAAAGCATTATCCTATCTTCTGAATTGTCACATACAGAAATCAAGGAATTGGTTTCAAAATACCAATTCATCAAAGATAGTAGTAAGAACCGTGAAGATGTTGACTTGAACATCATCATTCAAGGAAACCTGGAAGTCATGAGCAGCAAGGATGATTTTTCAAATCTTAATGATGGAAAGGACTTCATAATCAAGGACTCTTCAGATTATGCAATACTCGAAGACCAGAAACGTAAGAAATTCAAATATAAGGTTGTATTCGACTATAATAGGCACAGCCATTTCATCAATAAGGACTGCCTATGCCTAATAGATGAAGTGGAGCTTATTAAGGACACTGGAGTGAACTCTGTGATAATCGATTGCAGATTCTCCTCTCCACAGTACAGCTCTACAATAATTTCACTTTACTCACAGGCATTAAAAGAGGACAACACTTATGACTTGAACTTACTTAAAGAGCAAATTGAAAACATAACATTATCAAGATTGAATAAGGGAAACTTCATGAATGGAAGAATACATGAAAAGCCATGCTAATAATGAATAAACAGCTAAAGACTTAAGAAAAAACAAGATCATTAGATTATCTATGAAAACTTCAAATGAGGAAAAACAATGAGATTACCTGAATTGCTTGCACCTGTCGGATCAGCAGAACACTTAAGGACAGCAATATTATCTGGTGCAAACTCCATATACCTGTCTGGAGAGAACTTTGGAGCAAGAAAATATGCTGAAAACTTTACAGTTCCTGAAATTAGGGAAGCTGTGAAATATGCTCATTTACATAATGTAAAGGTTTATGTAACTGTGAACACACTAATCAAGGAAGGGGAGCTTGAAAAGGTTAGCGATTATCTTCTTGAATTATATAAAATGGGTGTCGACGCTGTGCTTATTCAGGATATTGGCCTTGTAAAAATCATTAATGAAAACATCCCAAAACTTAGGGTTCATGCCTCAACTCAAATGAACATTCACAATATTGAAGGCATCAAATGGGCATATGAACATAATATTAAAAGGGTTGTTCTTCCAAGGGAAATGGAATTGAAGGAATTGAGAGAGATTATTGACTATGCACATCCACTTGGAATTGAAATAGAGATATTTGCTCATGGTGCACTATGCTACAGCTATTCAGGACATTGCCTACTCTCTTCCATGCAAGGAGGAAGAAGCGGAAACAGAGGAACCTGTGCCCAACCCTGCAGGGAAAGATATGAACTGAACATCAACAGAAGCAAAAGAATCAGCCCTAAAACCGAAGGAGATTACCTCCTATCACCAAAAGACCTATCATTATACGAACATCTTGATGAAATAGTCAATTTAGGTGTGGACAGCATAAAGATAGAAGGGAGAATGCGAAGCAATGACTATGTTGCAACCGTTGTCAAAAACTATAGGAAGAGACTGAACAGATTAAGATATGACAAGACATCAAGGGAAATCAGCAGAAACATTAAGGAACTTGAAAGAAAAAGCAAGGGCAAGAAAGGAAGAAGCACTGATTTGAAGAAGGCTCAAGACAAGGAAAACCTTGCAAGACTTAAAGAAGAACAAAGACTGCAAAATCTGGAATCCCTTGAGGAATTGGAATTGGTCTTCAATAGGGAGTTTACAACAGGGCATCTCATTCCTAAAAACAATCCTATGATCATGAACAGGAAAAAGCCTGGACATCAGGGGCTATACATCGGAAAGATACACAGATACAACCCACAAACTGAAGAGATACATATTTTACTCAAAGACAATCTCATACACATCCCAGAAAAGGGAGATGGAATACTAATTGAAACCATCCCTAATTTAGACAATGGGGAAAATAACGATAATGGAAATAAAAACATCTCTAAAGAGAATAAGAAATTAAAGACAAAGCAGGACAAGCGAGCTAAAAGAAAAGAGAAAAGAGCCAAAAAGGAAATTGCCCAAGACAATCAAAATGAGGGAGTCATCCAAACTTATGGATTCGACATATCCTCAAAACCGGTATTGAAAGACTCCAAGGACAAGCATTGGAGAAAAAGAGAAAGGGACAAGGATATTGAAGGCAAGCTTTTAGTCATCAAAAGGGTTAGGGAAAACAAGAGGATACCTTTCCAACTTAAAAAAGGCTCAAAGGTTTACCTTACAAAGAAAAACTCACTGCTGAATGAAGTAAAGGACCTTCCACACAAAAGGGAAAACCATTACATCAAGAAATCCTTGCTGGAGCTTTACTTTAGAATAGACGGCGACAACTATCCTCACCTAAAGGGCAATCTGAAATTGGACAACGGAAAGGTGATCACCCTAAAGGTCAAAGGTGAAAATGCTTGGGAGGAGGCAATCAAAAAGCCAATCTCCAATGAAACAATCAAGAAACAGCTATTGAAGATTGGGGATTTGCCATATTATATTGAAAAGATTACAATAAACAACAATAAAAGACTATTCTCACCGATTAGTGAAATAAATGAGCTTAGAAGAACTTTCTTTAATGAGCTTGAAGAAAAAATCATTGAAAGCTATAAGCCGAAATTGGAAGATATGGAAACAGCCGAAAGAAATATTAATGTTTTAAATGAAGATTTGAGAAAAAGAATAGATTTAAAATCAAAGGTCCAAAACAATGTTAGCAATTACAAATTATCATCCTATATAAATAGCTTGGAAATATTAAGGGAACTGAACAAAAAAGAAGCTGTTTTTGATAGGATCTATTTGGAAATCCCTCCAAATAAGAGCTTTGAAGAAATAAGCGAAGAGATTATTGAAAATAAATCCATACAGGAACATGAACTGAACATCAGCTACTGTGTCAATTTCCTAAAGAAAGCCATTGAAATATCACAAAATCAAGATTATAAGTTGATTTGGAAATTGCCAGACATTGCACATAAGCAGACAAAGGAATCCATAATCAAGATTTTAGGAATTCTAAAGAAGATGAGTTTGGAGATTGACATAATGACCAGTTCAATTGGACTCGGCGACTCATTAAAGGACAGGTTCAATCTCAATCTTTATGGAAATTATCCATTGAATGTGTATAATATGGAGGCAGTGTTGGAGCTGAATGACTTTGAAGTCCTATGCATATCCCCAGAGATATATAAGAAAAACATTAAGGATTTGATGGAGGATTACCATAAGGAACTCTCAAAGAATAATGATAGCATTCCAGAATTAGAGGCATTGGTCCATGGAAATATAGAATCCATGATAACAAGAAAGGAGCTTATTTCCAAAAAGCAACTGAAACTCATTAACAAATACAATAAGAATCATGGCAAGAGTTTTGATGATTGTTATATTGATTCAAATGAATACAGCCTAAAGAATAGGAAAGGCCAATTTTATCCAATAAAAACAAACTTAAATGAGGATAATATGATAATATTAAACTCAGAGGAGCTTTGTCTATTTGAGGATATAAACTATTTAAAATCAATAGGAATCTTCAATTTCTCAATAGATGCAAGATGGAAATCATTGGAATACATTGAAGATATTGGAAAAGCATATAGAGAACTTATTGATGAAAAAACAGATGATATTGACGAATCCAAGAAAACAATAGACAAACATTGCCCTAATCTTACAAAAGCCAATTTTGATAAGGGATTGAAATAACAGATTGATTGAATTTTACTAAAATAAAAGCAATATTCTAATTAGATTGTAATTGAACATTTTGAAAATCAAAAGGTTTAAAAATTAATAGAAAAATAAAAAAAATTAATGGACTTTACTTAAAAAAAGATTTACTTAAAAAATAATGATTTTAATAAAATAATTTAAAAAATAACAATCATTTACTCATATTAAAAAATGAGGTAATCTTATGGAAGGAGCAGAGCTACAAAACATAAAAGGAATCGGAGATAAATTATCTCAAAAGATCATTGATGAATTGGGAGGGGAAGATGAATTAAACCGAGTAATTGAGGAGCTTGACCTTGAAAGACTGATAAGCATAGATGGAATCAGCCAAAGGAAAGCCATTGAAATCATGAATCAATTAATCGGAAATCCTGCTCAAAAGTTCTTGAAAAGTGAAAGGGCCATTCAACTCTATGAAGAGATTATAGAAAAGATGGTCGGCTATTCAAACACATCCTATGCCAAAAACAGAATCCTGCTCCTTGCTCCAATCAAAGATGAGGAAATCATCAATGAAAGATTGGATTTTGTAATGAATGCCAAGGAAAAGATAAGCAACTTGCCTTTATATGACTTGGACAAACTGATGAAAAACCTCCATGAGCCTAAGGCATCAAAGCCGAACTATGATGCAAGCAAGGCAATCCTTGTTGAAAGCCATGAAGATGCAGATTATCTAATGGATTTAGGCTTAAACAGATACTATACCATATTAACAGCAACTGACTCTCCATTCTTCCAAGAGGAATTGAGAGGATATGAACTAATATTTTACATTTATACTGAAGGATTTCTTGATTTGGGAGACATGCCTAACTTAATCATGATAAGCAAGGACTCTCCAAGCTATCAACTTGTACCTGAACTGATATTAGACTACTTCAAGGAAAACAGGGATTTGTTTGAGAGAGTGTCAAAAATCAAAGGAATATTGGGAGAGGAAACTGTCCTTAATGACATTGGCCCAATCCTTGATGAGCTTGAAACCTATAAGACTAAAGAAGTGAATTTGGATGAAATTGTTAATAATGAAAAAAGATATGTAGACCAAGAGTTAGAAAGAAAGATACAAAATATTGATCTTGATGGAGATGAAGTTCTCGGTTTATTAAACAATACTTTACCTGCAAAGATAGAAGAAATATTTAACGAAATTTTAAGTAAATCAAAGGAAACAATCAAGGCAGAAAGTGGCATTGCATTTGACCCATTCATCAAGAAGTATCCTATTGAAATTGATGATATGGAAATGGAGAGGGTGAAAATGGAAATCCTCTCAAACACAGAGAACAATTATTTTGACAAGAAGAGTACTGCAGCTGAACAATTGGCATCCATTAAGGAAGATGCCGAAAGGGAAGTGAGTGAAATAATCCGCTTTGACTATGAATATGCATTAGGAAGTTTTGCATACCTTTACGATTTGAACAGACCGGAATTCACCAACGAATACAATCTTCATCAGGCATTGCACTTAAACCTATGCTTAAGGGAGAAAACCGGTACAGAAGGAATTCAAAGAGTTGACTACAGATTGAATGAAGATGAAAACATAGCACTCTTGACTGGAGCAAACAGTGGAGGAAAGACAACACTGCTTGAAACCATCAGCCAAATAGCTATCCTTGCACAGATGGGATTGCCTGTTCCAGCCAAATCAGCCAAGATAAAACTGTTGGATGAAATATATCACTTTTCCAAAAAGAGATCATTGGATGCAGGAGCATTTGAATCATTTTTAAATGTATTCATGCCTATTGTTACAAGCGACTCAGAAAAGCTGGTCCTGCTTGATGAACTTGAGGGAATCACAGAACTTGAGGCAGCTGTAAAGATCATCTCAAGCTTCATTGAAATGATTGAGGAAAGCAATTCCTTTGCAATCATTGTAACCCATATGGCAAATGAGTTGATGAAGTATACTGATATTCGTGTAGATGGAATAGAGGCAACCGGACTTGATGAGAATTATAATTTGATTGTGGATAGGACCCCTAAGATGAATTATCTTGCAAAAAGTACACCAGAACTGATTATAAAAAGAATGTATAACAATTCACCACCAGAACTTAAAAAGGTATATGGCAGGATACTGGAAAAGTTTTAAGATAGAATAAAAAATAGCTAAAAAAGATATTTAATAAAAATAGATTAAATCTCTAGAATTAATCTATAAAAATTATTAAATATTTTAAATATTGATATTTTGCCCGTATACTAACTCTCTTGCTTCACAGGTAGTTTACCCTTTCCTCCACGAGTAACCCTCGAAACAGGCAGCCTATCTAATGCCGGGTTTCTCCTAATCATCGACAGCTAAAGCTTCCCTCATAGAAGGACCATAAACATCAGTCATAAAATATGATGCGACAATATAATCTTTACTTAAGATTGTATATATAATTTTGTAAAAACAGTGAAAAATCCAAGTATTTTTGTTTGATAAAGTTATTTAAAAGAAGTATTGAAAAAGTAAAAAAACGGGCCCGACGGGGATTGAACCCGCGACAACAAGGTTAAGAGCCAAGCGCTCTGCCAGACTGAGCTACGGGCCCCGTAAAAAAAAATTTAAAACACAATATCATATTATATCTTTTAACATATTTAACTATTTTGTTTTTTTTTTGATAAGTTATTTAAAATTTAGTTGTACGAAACCCTCATTTAAAAACTATGAAAAAGAAAGATTGAAATTCTTCTCTAAATACTCTTTAACCCTTTCATTTAAATCTGCAAGCTCCTGATTATATTCCACATATTTCAGATTCAAGTCATTGTTTACCTTGAAGATCAATAAGTCATCCTCATTAGGCCCAATTGCAAACAAACGATCCAAAATCCTGTTTGCCTTTTCAAAATCATCCTCCAAGAAACATATGTGCATTGAATAGATATAATGCTCATTCTCAAATGGATGTTCCTTATGTTCCTTTTTTAAATATTCCTTTGCCTTATCGATTTCCTCTTTTTCAATGCATATCTTAGCAAATCTGGTACATAAACCAACATATTCAGGATTGATCTGGGCCAATCTTTCATATTGGCTTAATGCCTTATCCTTCTCACCTAAGAACTCATAATTCTTAGCCAAAAGAAAAATTACATCTTCATGTTGAGGGAACTCCTCCAATATCTTCTCATAGCATTCAGCTGATTTCTTAAAGTTATCCTTTTCCTTATATTCCTCAGCCTTTTCCTTTAAATCATGACAATGCTTAAATTGTTCAAATGGCAAAAGCTCACTTCCACATCCTGAGCATACATTTCCACCATCATTCACTTCACAAAAGCATTTTGGACAAAACTTTTTAGGATAAGTGCCGCAAAACGGACAGAAATCTAATTCATCTGAATACTTTTCACCACAAGCAGAACATTTCATAATATCACCCTTTATTAAATATTTTAAAATTATAATTCGCAAATAGAATATGGGAACGATTATATATAAATGTAATGAATTAAAAAAAAGATGGTGATTTTAGTCATTAAACCAAAGTTTTGCCAATGAAAAAAATAGATGAAGATTTGAAATAAAAAAAAGAGAATTAAGGGACGAACCCTATAAAAAAATTAAAGTTATTCTAAGCTATCAATGGCTTTTTGAGCATGCTTGATGTAAACATCCCTAATGTCCTTGGATTGGGCGAGTCCTTCTACGACACATTCAACCTCATAGCCTTCAGATGCAAACATTGATTTCCAGGAATCCTCCTCATCTCCAGCCATATCATTTGTAGCATGGTCACCGGCAACTACCATCAAAGGTTTGAGCACAATCTTCTTATAGTCTTTTTCCTTAACCATTGCCAAGACATCATCATAGTCAGGTTCGGCTTCAACAGTGCCTATGTAATAATTATTGAATCCTTTTTCCTTTAGCATGCCTTGCAATTTGGTATAGACCATATTGGATTCCGCAGGAGACCCATGACCCATAAATACAACCGCTGTGTCATCATCATAATCTCCTTTGCTGGTAATGCTTGCTATCAAGTCTTCAAAGTCCTCATCAGCGATTAATAAAGGATCTGCAATTGGAATGTTTTCAAACTTATCAAGATACTTCTCTACAGTGTCCTTGATTTTGAAATGATATTCAGTACCGTTCATGATATGGGTTGGCTGAATAATGACTGTCTTTACACCATCATCCAATGCCCTTTCCAATGCCTCTCCCACATTGTCAATAGCCAAATCATCACGCTTTTTCAATATGTTAATCACCATCTGGCTTGTGAATGCCCTTCTCATTTCATAATCAGGAAATGCCTCATCAATATCCTTTTCAATAGCTCCAATGGTGAGAGCACGGTTTTCATTATAGGAAGTTCCAAAACTTACAACTAAAATAATCTTATCATTCATATTATCATCCAAATAAAAAAGTCTTTAATAATCATAATTTGAATTTATTAAATATTCCAAATTTTCATTTTCTAAATAAAAATTTAGTATTATTAAATTATACTTTATTAAAAGGAATATTTAAAAATATTGATAAAATGAATCAAAATGAACAAAATAAAAAGAGAATTGATGGGAAAAAGTTTTCATGAAATTTCATGAAATGTGAAAAAGATAAAAAATAGAATTAAAAAGAGAATTGAAAAAATAATTTAAATTGAAAGAAAATAAAATTATAAAAAATAATTGAAAATGAAAGAAAATAAAATTATAAAAAATAATTAAAAATAATTATTAAAAATCAAACTATTCCTTTTGGTCCCTTAGGATATACAACAATGCATTGGAAATGGCCGCTGCAACATTGCTTCCACCTTTACGCCCGCGGGCAACGATATATGGAACATCACATTGCATAATCAATTCCTTTGATTGAACAACATTTACAAAACCAACCGGAACCCCTATAATAAGTTCAGGCTTGAGTTTTCCTTCCTGAATCAGTTCATACAATCTGATGAGTGCAGTTGGAGCATTTCCTATTGCAAAAATCAATGGCTTGTCCAATCTAGCTGCCTTATCCATAGATGCTCTTGCACGTGTGGAATGGTTCTTCTTAGCCATTTCTCTCACATCATCATCACTCATAAAGCAGAAGACTTCACCGCCATGCTTTTTAAGCTCATTCTTGTTGATTCCTGCCTTTGCCATTTGAGTGTCTGTTACAATGCAGGCACCATTCCGGATAGATTCCAACGCCTTATCCACAACATCTTCACTAAAACATAAATTATCCACATAATCAAAATCTGCAGCTGTGTGAACTGCCCTTTTAATGATTGGAGCCAATTTAGGATCGATTTCATGAGGCAATTCTGATTCAATGATTTCCATACTTCTGCTTTCAATCTCAGCAGGCTCTACTTGTTCCAATTCAATTTTCATACTATCACTTCAATACAATTGATATAATTTGGTAAATATAAACAGATTATCAAAACAATTAATCTGAAAACAATTAAATTTAAGCTTTCCATTTTTTGGCATTTTCAACAAATGACTTTGCAAAATCAGGGTTTGCAGGAAGATAGATATGTGGGAAACCTGCATAAAGACTGTCTGAACCATGACAGCAAAGGTATTCAAGACCATTGGATGCCTTTTTAGCCATAAATGATTCTCCACAGTTTTCACTGTCATAATAATGGAATTCGTGAACCCTGATGCTTTCTCCTTTGTGACATAACAAATTGTCTTCCAATGCAGTGATTTCAATATAGCCGAATCTCTGCAATTTGTCTGTTTTTATGCAATTTCCTTTGATGAATCCCACCATAGGAACATTTTCAATGGAATCATGCAGATACATGAAGCCTCCACATTCCGCTATTGTAGGGATTCCCTTAGTGATTATGTCCTTGATTTCCTGACACATCCTCTTATTATTTGACAATTCTTCAGGATACAATTCAGGATATCCTCCACATAAATATAATCCAGATATGCCCTCTGGAAGCTTTTCATCATTCAATGGGCTGAAAAAGACAACTTCACAACCCAAATCCTCCAAAATCTCAATGTTTTCCTTATACATGAAACAGAATGCATTGTCACGGGAAACAGCAATGCGAGGTTTAGAACCACCGTCATCAAATTTTGAACTTTCAATCAAGTTCTTATAATCATCACTTGCCTCAAGAACAGGAGCGGATTTGGCCAATTCATAAAGTCCCTCCAAATCTATGTATTTTTCAGCCAGTTCCCTAAGCCCATTAATCTTCTCCTTAATGTCTTCAATCTCATCTGCAGTAATGAGTCCTAAGTTTCTGCTTCCAATGGAATACTTCTCTTCCCTTGGCAGGAATCCATAAGCCTTAATTCCCTCTTTTTCGACAATGTCTCTTAAAAGGGGATACAGCATTGGAGAGATATTGTTGAATATGACGCCTTCAACCATGCTTTCCTCTTTGAATTCCTTGAATCCCTTTATGATTGCAGCTGCAGAATTGCTCATTCCCTTAGCGTCAATGATGAGGACCGCCGGTGCCTTGATTGACTTGGCAACTTCCCAAGCGCTAGCTCTTCCTTCAACTCCTATTCCATCATAATATCCCATAGCCCCTTCGATTACGCTTAAGTCCTTGCCGCAGTTTCTAATGAACTGGTCGCACAGCATCTCTTCGGTTGAGAAGTAAGGGTCCAAGTTATGTGTCTCCACATCAAAGACCTTGCGATGGAACATAGGATCAATATAATCGGGACCTGACTTGAATGAAGCAATCTCCAAACCCTTATTCTTGAATGCTGCAAGCAAGGCCATGGTGATGGTTGTCTTTCCGCAGTTACTGTTGGTGCCTGAAATCAATATCCTATTCATCATCATCACATCCGCTTATAACAAATATAGGGTTTTGAGCTATCAGCATATGCAAATCAGCAATTTTCTTGCCTTTGGATACTGCAACTTGAACAATGTCCCCCCTTATTCCAACGTTCTTAAGAGATTCCAATCCAGCCATGGCATTTTCAAGGGTCACAGCTGTTATGACAAATCTAATCTTACTATTTATTCCATATAAATAACTGACTATTTCATCCATGTTTCCAGAGCTTCCTCCAATGAAGGCAAGATCAGGAACAGGCAAATCATTTAAGCAATCAGGCGCCAATCCGCAAATGGCTTCAACATTATCAATATGGAACTTTTCACAATTCTCATTCAATAAGGCAATTGCCTCTTCATTCTTATCAAAGGCATAAACCTTTCCATCATAAGCTGCAAATGCCATTTCGATTGTTACAGAACCTGTTCCACAGCCAATATCATAAGCGATATCACTAGGAGATAAAGCCAATTTTGACAGGCAAACGGCCCTGACTTCTGACTTTGTCATTGGAACCTTTCCTCTGATGAATTCCTCATCTGGAATTCCTGTCCTTATTCTTGAATCGAAATCAGGATTTTCTATAATCAGAACTGTCAATGAACTGAATTCCCTTCCAGCCAATTCAGATATCCTGGTTTCCTGAATAAATTCCTCTTCAGACCCTAAGTTCTCGCCAACCCAGACCTTCAAGTCTCCGAACCCATATTTGACCAATTCATTTTGCAATTGGGGAATGTTCTTTCCAGTCAATGCAAATGTGTATTCGTTTCTGCGAACTGATGAAACAATATTTGCATCAAGCCCATGGCAGCTGATTAGGTTTGCATCCTTCCAAGGAAGACTGCATTTTGCAAAGAAGTATGAAACAGAAGATATTCCTGTGATTAAATTAGGGCCATAATCTTTTAAGGTACCTACTAATTTCTCAGCCGCACTATAGAAACCGACATCTCCAGATACCAGGATGGCAATCTTTTCTGCATCTGCCTCCTCTATTATTTTCAATATGTCATCAGATAAATAAGCATTAAAACTAGGTTTATTCAGCTTGGAAAACTCATTGATTAATCTTTTAGCTCCGATTAATATATCTGCATCCTGAATGAGCTTCAAAGCTTCAGAAGTAAGTGTTTTCTCACTCATACCCATTCCAATAATATTGATTTCCTTCATAAGATCAACTCAAAACAGTCCGTAAATAATATTGATTTTATAAGCATTTGCTCCTTATGGCATCCTTAGCTTCCTCTACGCTAATTCCTTCTTCCTTAACCAATCTGGATAGGACAACCACTTCCATGCCACATTCCTTAGCTGCATCTGTCTTTTCCAAGAATCCTCCAACATTCCCGGATTCCTTTGTTACAAGTATGTCTGCACCAAGTTCCTTGAATTGTGCAATGTTGAACTGCTTGGAAAATGGGCCTTGCATACCGCAAAGGTTTTTAAGAGGATATCCTAAATCAAGGCAATGCCTCATTCCTTCAGGTGAAGGAAGCATTCTCAAATAGACCCTTTCCTGAAAGTTTTCCACACCTGTTAGAGCTTCAGCCTCCTTAGCCCCCATAGATGAAAATATCAATCCTTCCGTTTGGTTTAGATAATCAATCAGATCCTCCATACTGGAAACTTTGGTGGCACCTTCAATCTCAATGGATTCCCTAAGCACACGAATGTATTCGATGCCCTTTTCACCACAGACCTCCTTAATGTGCTTGCTTATTTCAGTTGCATAAGGATGTGTCGCATCAAAAACAAATTCTGTCTGCTCATCCTCAAACATTTTTCTCATGGCATCAGGCTTTAGTCTTTTAGGCTGAACAATGACAGGAGGTTCGTAATCCAATACCTTCTCCCCATATTCAGTAGCGACACAGACAATGGATGGAACCTTATTTTCTGATAGGAACTCAGTTAGTAAACGTCCTTCAGTAGTTCCTCCAAACAAAACGATCTTGTGCATATTCACACCTTCTAAATTATACTCCCTTGTATCCTCTTGGAGTCACCATCTTATTTTCAATCACTTTTGTATTTACATTGCCGATGAAAACGGTGGTGAACATATCAACTTCAGTGTCCTTAAGTTCTTTAAGAGTGGTTATGTGATATTCCTCACCCTCTCTGCCAATATTTCTCACATATCCGCAGATGGTGTCCTCTCCCTTGTAATTCAATAATATTTCACAAGCCCTTTTAAGATAATCCCTTCTCTTATGGCTTGAAGGGTTATACAGGCAGATGCAGAAATCTCCTTCTCCAGCCAATGCCAATCGCTTTTCAATGAGTTCCCATGGAGTCAAGAGATCTGATAAGCTGATTACAGCAAAGTCATGGCCTATTGGAGCGCCTAAAACTGCAGAACCGCTTAAGACAGCACTTATGCCTGGAACGATATCGATTTCAACATCAGGATATTCAACAGACAATTCATAAACCAAACCTGCCATTCCATAGACTCCGGCGTCGCCACTGCAGACTACAGATACACAGTTTCCTTCAGAGGCCTTTTCCAACGCCATTCTGCAACGGTCAACTTCCTTTGTCATTCCAGTGTACAGATACTCCTTTTGAGGCAAATAAGCTTCTACAAGCTCCACATATTTCTTATAACCTACAATCAAATCTGAATCCTCAAGAGTTTTTCTAGCTGCAATGCTTAGATATAACTCATTTCCAGGTCCGATACCAACAACAGATACACATTTCATAAAATTTATCCTCCAATAGACACCAAATGATTATTTAATTTTTATAAATCAATTCATTAAATAGATAATTATTATAATTTACTTTTCCCAAGAAAGACTTGGTTCATTTATCGCTAAAGCAACAGTAACACCTGCACCATCACAAGTGTCCTTTCTTCTAATCAATTTTCCTTTGCTTTCCATAACTGCAGAACGTTCACAAACATTGTCCACTTCTACAACACTTTTAACAAATTCAGACTTTGTAAAGTCACCTTCAAGAGCATTAAGTTCATCTGCACTATAAGTATTGAATGGCAAAGCATATTTTTCAGCAAATTCTAAAATTCCCTTTTCATTGGCCTTTTTGTCAATGCTTGCCAATGCATTTAAAGATAGAATATGATAATTTTCACTTTTTAAGATATTTAAAATGGATTTTTCTATTGCTTCAAAACTTATATCCTTTCTGCACCCAATACCTACTGTAATAACCTGAGGAACCAATAATAATATATTTTCACCATATTCATTTTCAAAATCATTATGAGTGATTATTGCATCATAAGCATCTTCAGAATCATTTAAATCATTAAGATAAACATTATCCGGCAGATTTCCTCCTATAAGATAATCAGATTTTATATGTATTGATTTTCCCTTTAACAATTTAGATGAAACCAATTTAATGCATTTGGGATTTAAAATCTGAAGCCCTTGGCTTTTTGCCCAAGTATCAATTGCAAATACTTTATTTATATCAGTAGCAGTTGTAATTACAGGAAGTGCATTTAATATTTCAGATATTTCAAGTGCCAATTCATTAGCGCCTCCAATATGTCCTGAGAGAATTGGTATTGAAAAATGTCCCAATTCATCTACAACGACAACAGCAGGGTCTTTTGTTTTAGTCTTTATATAGGGAGCAATTGCCCTTAATGCTATTCCTATTGCACCGACAAATACAAGGGCGTCATCATTAGAAAAATGTTCCTCTGTCCAAGTTGACAAAGCGCCTTTTCCACATCGGGTAAAATTCACAGTATTTTCTTCAGATAATGAATTTGATAATCTATATGCTATTTCCATGCCATTATCCGTAAATGCAATAATTGATACTTTCATTCTTAACCTCACAATCACGGCAAATTATTTTTTAGCTTCTCTGAACTCTGTTGAAAAGTCATCCGCATAAAGACGTGATAATGAATATTCGCTATCCAAAACATCTCCAACAATTATTAAAGCTGTTTTTGTAATATTGTTTTCCTGTGCAGTTTCATATAAAGTTCCTACAGTACAATGCATTACCTTTTCATCAGGCCAGGTTGCCTTATAGACGATTGCAGCAGGAGTATCTTCAGTATATTTTCCTTTTACAAGCTCTTTAGACAAGTCCTTAAGAAGTCCAGTGCTTAAGAAAATAACCATAGTTGCACCATGTTCTGCAAATGAAGCAATGCTTTCCTTTTCAGGTACAGGAGTTCTTCCTGCCATACGAGTAATGATTACGCTTTGACTGACATCAGGCAAAGTATATTCTGCTTTAAGGGATGCTGCTGCTCCACAGAAACTGGATACTCCAGGACAAACATCATATGAAATACCTTCTTCATCCAATCTGTCCATCTGTTCACGGATAGCACCATAAATACTTGAATCACCAGTATGCAAACGGACAGTCATCTTATTTTCCTTTTCAGCTTCAAACATCTTTTCCAAAACTTCATCCAAAGTCATTTTAGCGCTGTCATAAATTTCACAAGAGTCTTTAGCATAATTTAATAAATCAGGGTTAACCAATGAACCTGCATATATAATAACATCTGCCTCTTTCAAAAGTTCAGCACCTCTAATGGTTATTAAGTCTACAGCTCCACTTCCTGCTCCTACAAAATGAATCATTATTTATCCTCCATCATTAGACTATTAAATTTTTTAATTAAATGTTTATTATAAAATAATCGTAAAATAAAATTTTTACTAATATAAACTAATATAAAATTATTATTTTTAAAGCCTCTTTTTAGGGGAGATTTAAATACATT
>JAUNXF010000150.1 GCA_030539935.1 Methanobrevibacter sp. | reverse complement strand
AAGAAAAAAATTAAAGAATACTAATAAATAAATTCTAAAATCTCTTTTTCTGTTTGATTTCTTTGATCTTCTGGAGAAATGCTTGCCACTCCATCACCGGATTGATTGCCATATGATGCAAATTGAGCATGATTCCCACCGTTAATCACATATTCAGTCAAATTATAATCCATCAAGCCCTTAGACTTATCATATGTTTCCTTATTTAAGGTCTTATCATTGGAACCATATATTGACAAAACAGACATGTTTCCCAAATCCTCTGCTGGATAGGATGCAAGAAGAATCAAACCATTGAATTCATCTGTATGATTGACTCCATAGTAGGAAGCCATTACTCCCCCTAAGGAATGACCTGATAGATACCAGTTATCATATGCATAATTGCTATTTTCTCTAATGGAACCTGCACTATCCATACCTAAAAATGCCAAATTACACGGCATTTCCACTATAAAACAATCAACTCCATCATCAGCCAAATCCATAAATAGAGGAAGATATGAAGTGTATTCTATTTTTGCCCCAGGATAAAAGATCAGTGCAGTATCATTTCCAGGACCATCCAAGAACAGACCATTATCTATTTTGCTTACAGCAACATCATCAGTACCATTTAATAGGGTGTTTACACTACTGTCTGCATGATAATAATCGTTTACATACCATACAGCAAGCCCTGAAATAACTATGATTAAAGCTAAGATAATGTATAGAGCTATTTTTAATTTCTTATTCATAAAATCACATCTAAAGACATAAGATTAAATTTTTTCAAATATTGATTATTCTTATCTAAACAAGACAAAGAAAGTCACAACAATTCCAACTATCATAATAGCTAGTTGAATATATGCATGCTTTCGTATGTTTGGATCTTTGCTATTTAACATAAATCCTGGGAAAAATAGTCCTATGAATCCTATAAATCCATAGGATCCGAATAATAGACTAAGAATAAAACTACCCCAACCAAACAGAATGGCTATTATATAACCTACTATAATTAGTTTTTTGCTGTCAAAAGATGGAAAATCATCATGATTATTCAAATCATCAAATTTTTGATTTAAGTCATTTAAGATTAAAGGATTTCCACAATCATGACAGAACTTATAATCATCTGGATTTTCACAACCGCAAATTGGACATTTCATATTTTTCCCCAAAATTAATTTTAAAATTTACTTAATCATTAGAACTTACTTAATCATTTTGAATTTACTTTTATTCTCTAAATTAAAATGTTTGTTTTCCACTTTCAGGACTTAGATAAACCTCTTGGGTGTCTAAAATATTTCCATTGCTGTCATAAAGAGTGATATATGCATCGTCTGGATAATATTTAAATGCATTTGCACTTGGAACGCTGACATAACCGGAACTGTCAACAGTTTTTGGAACGATGTTTCCATTATTCAATGTAGACCCGTCCCTACTGTATAAAACACTGATCTTCACATTTTCACCGGCATGTTCCTCACCAACATAAACACTGCAATAAGTCTTATCCGATTTTCCGCTTCCAGTGCTGAAGCTGCCGCTTTGAATCTTTATATTGGATTGTGCAGATTTAGCAGGCTCTTCAATAACTTGATTGGTATCGGTTCCATTTACATTTCCTACAGAACCATTTAATGAAGCTGAATCGGATAGCATATCAGAATTATCATTAGAATTATTGTTTGAGAATAAAACTAAAGCTCCTGCAATTAAGATTGCACAAATGACAACTGTAAGACAAATAATTATCAGATTCTTATTGTCAGAACCTGCATTTGAATTGCTATTTGAGCTATTTGATCTTGAGTTATCCACTCTAGCAGTCGGATCATTTCCAGTAGCTACATAATTGTCTTTAATAGGCCTATCTGTTATTAAAGGAGTTCCGCAATTTTTACAGAACTTTGCAGAATTTTTATTTTCAAACCCGCAATTAGGACAAAATACCACAATTACACCTCCCTATTCACTAAATAATAATTTATTCATAAAAACATATATAGATTTTGAAAAAATGTGAGGGCTAAGTAAAAAGCAACAAATGGGAAAGTCCGAAAAAACAATAATTAAAAAATTATAAAAAAGCAACAAATGGGAAAGTC
>JAUNXF010000067.1 GCA_030539935.1 Methanobrevibacter sp. | reverse complement strand
TCCCTATCCATCATATCACCCGCTTAAAAATAAAATAAGGTGAACATCAGTTCATTATTTAATCTTATTAACTTTGTTTTATATTAAATTTATGAAAAGTTAACTGATTTTAAAACTATGCATAAATTTTCTCTATCATTTGAGCTTATTTTTTACTAAATCATTATAATTTTAGTTTGATTAGAATATTGGCTTTAAATTTTAGAAAACATTTATATGCTGTCAAGACAAAGTATTTTTAAAAAAAATCATCATTATATAAAGTCAAAAATCATAACAAGACAAAGTATTTTAAAAAAAATCATCATTATATAAAGTCAAAAATCATAACAAATAAAAAAAGTGGTTAATATGGATGAATGGCATGTAGGCGATCCTGCAGATTGGGGAGACCATGTAGGTGTGCCGGATATTCCCTATATGGGATATATAAACAATGAAGATGACAATGAGAATAACGAAAGCGATTCCGATTCAAATAAGGAATACCGAGATTATGTTAGAAAAGCCCGGGAATGTTCCCAGAGAGGCGATCATTCAAAGGCAATAGATTATTATGAAAAGGCAAGAGGGGGCTTCTACAATAAATTTGTCATGATTCGAATAGCAAAGGAATATGAATATATGGGAGACCATGAGTATGCCTTAAGCTATTGGAAAAGATTATGCAATCGCTTTAGCCATAGCGCCGACGTCTTTGAAGGGCATGGGAATTTAGCGTATCGCATGGGAAAATATGAAGAGGCTATTGATTCATATAGGCAGGAATTGAATATACTTGAAAATGATAAGAGAAGTTCTCAACAGGATATTTCAAGAGCATATTCGGCTATTGCGCGAGCATATTCCGCTTCAGGACAATTTGATATTGCTAAAAGCTATCGGGAACAGGGCAAAACCAAAAATGACGCTTTTGTTAAAGAAAAAATGGAAAAAGGTGACAAATACCTTGAAGAATGCAATTTTTCAGCTGCAAGGAGCTTCTACAAGGCTGTTCTGAACCAGGACCCCAAGAATACTAAAGCTAAAATAAAATTTGACAAGGCCGACAGAATCTGCAAAATGGATGATGAAGCGCAAAAGCGTTTCAAAAGAGAATGTCAGAAACAAAGAAAAGAGCTGAAGAGGAAAAGAGAGGATGAGGAAAGAAATAAGAGATTGGAAGAGATGCGTAAAGAAATGAAAGAACGTGAAGAACGGAAAAAAAGAGAAAAGGAATTAAAAGAGAGAAATCCAGAGTATCTGAAAGGGAAGATAGAGAGCCATAAGAAAGTTTTTGAAATCAGCCATCTTCGTTTGCATTTAGGCTACTATCAAAGAAAATCCAACAGGGCATTTGAAGAAATTTTCCGACTTGAAAAATTATTGGAAGAGCGCAAAGACGAAAAAAGCTATCCAAACGATGATATCAATGCATATAAAAGGGAAATCAAACATCTTGAATATTGCATTTCCCATTTCAATGCAAAATACATCTACCATGCCAAAAAATTATTGAAATGCTATCAAAACAGATTGGACAAACTGGAAAAGAAAAATAAAATAAAAATAAAAATTACTTAAAAAAATCAATCAATAAACGAACTGGAAAAGAAAAATAAAATAAAAATAAATATTATATAAAAAAATCAATTAATTAAATATTTAGCATAAGACCAATTGAAACAGTTAAGTAATATTAAATACAAAAATATTATTACTTACTGGTGATGCAAATGAAGGACTTCAAATATCTTGACAATCTGATCCATAGCGGATTTGCGGAAATCATGCTAAAGTCAGACATAATCCTGGGTGAAGGTGAGGAATCAATCTATGGGGAAGGAATCAAATTAGACATGGAAAACCTAACCATAGATGGAAACGGCCACACAATCGATGCCAAATCATTGGTAGGAATATTCCATTCAAATTCAAAGGGCATCACACTAAGGAACATCACATTCAAGAACGCTTCATGCGCCATATACAATGATGAAGGGGAGATGGACATAGAAAACTGCAGCTTTATAGAGAATGGGTCAAGGTCAAACGGCGCGGCAATACACAACTACAAGGGCAATATGAACATAAGCAAATGCAGATTCATCCAAAACACCTCTAAGATGGGAGGCGCAATATGCAACTACAGGGCCCACATGACAATAAGAAAGTCAGGATTTATCAATAACCATGCAAAATTATATGGTGGCGCAATATACAGTGCCGGCGATGAGCTGAAGGTCATATCCTCCCAGTTGAATGAAAACACAGCAAAGATAGGTGGAGGAGTGTTCTCAGGAAACGGCAATCTCATCATCAACGAGTCATTGATGAAACAAAACACAGCAAAGATAGGGGGAGCCATTCACAATGAGAAAAACCTGACTGTCCTGAAATCCAAATTAAATGAAAACAGGGCCTTGGAGTATGGTGGGGCAATACATAGCTTTGATGGATGGGTGAACATAAGGGAATCCGAAATCAGTGAAAACACAGCCCTAAAGCATGGAGATGGAATATTTTCAAACAATCCAGATTACGAATTGGAAAACTGCATCCTTGAAGATGACATATATGAAATAGCTAACTTCATTCAGAAGCAGGCATGATCTTTTAGTATAATCCCTTATAAGAGACATGACTTTTTAGTATAATCCATTATGCCAAATATGGATTATATTTTAACTATTTTTAACTTTTAAAAAATTTTATTCAATAAAAACAAGTTTACTATATAAAACTATACATAAATTTTCTCTCCTATTTAAGCTTATTTTTAACAATGCAATTATAATTTTACAGTTTAATTAGAATATTGACCTTAAAATTTAGAAAAACTTTATATGCCATCATAGACAAAGTATTTTTAAAAAAAAAGAAAAAAAAACAAAAGTAGGAGGTGAAAATAAATATGCTCAAAATAGATGAATTCAGAATGGAAATGGAAGAATCCAAAAAGATTTACACAGAAGAGCTAAAAAGATTCGCTCTAAAATACGATTTCCTAGGAGAATTTACTATAGTGGAAGAGCCAGATATCGATACTGTTGATTATATCTATTACTTCAACAAGCTAAATGGGACCAGTAAAGAGATTCTGGATTCAGCCCGAAGGGAAATATATGATCATATGATAAAATTCTCTGAAAAAGCAGGAATCGATGAATTCAGCAAAAATGCATTTATCTTTTTTAAGAGGTGATTTGATGAATATTGAATTATATCCACAATATCAGCTATATTTGTTGACTTTAAACCTTTTGATGTTAAAAGAACAAATAATTCCTGAAAACTGTGACGAATGGTGTGTCAATGCTACAATAATCAATCGAGCCTATTACAGTTCACTCCTTTTTTGTGAATTATGGCTTGAAGATGTTAAACATTTCAAGCCAAAAGCACCATGGGAATTTGATGAAGATGAAAAAAGAAGGGGTGAACATAAACAAGTAAGAGATGCACTATTTGATTTTGGGCAAAAAATAGCTCAAAAAGAATTAAGCGATTTGGCTTCTTTAAGAAAAAAGGCCGATTATAATCCTTTTTATGATATAAGCCCAAAAGAAGTCAATTCTGCAATTGAACACATGGAAAATATATTCAGACAGCTTGAATTTCAATAGCTATTTTTTTTTAAATGATTTTCAAAAATTACAGTATAATTATAATATTGCCTCAATATTAAAACAATATTACAACTATTTTTAAAAATCAAGATATTTAACAAGTTTACCATATTAAAAGAATAGAAGGATATTTAATTGAAACCTTTTCATAGGCAATATCCCCCTTCTTAAAAATCCTAAAACAATGGAACCTGCATAACCTCCTGCAGTGTGTCAAGAATTTCCCTTTGATATGGCTTTATCTTTTCAAAAGTAATAGGGTCCTTCAGCATCTCATCATAGATGTCCAATGCCTGCACCATATACTCTGCATCGCCGGTAATCATAGTCTTCCTTCTAAGGGCGAATGTCTTGTTGAAGTCTCCATGGAATTCATATATTCCGTTTCCGCTTCCGGCTATGGTTTCGAAGCACTTTATGGCATCGTCTATTTCATCAAAGTAAAACAGCAATGTTCCCTTATAGTTGAGGGCATCCAAGTCATTCTCATCGATTGTTGTTAAGATCTGATCTACAGCCGCCATTGCAACTGTATAATCCCCATTGTAGATGTGCATCATGGCCTTCAGCTTGAGATTGTCGATTTCCCTTTGAGGATTGAAGTCTTCATTTTGGGATATGTCAAAGAACATGAACTCCTTAATGAGCCTTTCCTTTATCTCATTGATGGATGACACTGCCAATGCTTCGCATTTTGGATCTTTTCTTATGGCCGCTTCGTATAGTCCCAAAGCCTTCCATTCATTCACCTTTCTAAATTCAGGTGCGTTTGGCTGAAGCTCGCTTATCCTATCGTCATGCCAGATTTCCTCCTTATCCTTTAGCTCGTTTGCCCTACTGATAAGCTCCTGGGCTTCGCTATTGAATTGGCTTAAATCACTGCCCATGCTTTTATTCTTGTTTTCCATGAAGGTGCTTTTCAATCCAATGGCCATATCCTTCAATCCAGGATAGAGTGCTATCACCTTGTCGCAATATTCGATTCCCTTGTCAAAGTCTCCCCTGTTTCCATTGATGATTGCCATATTGAGATATGCCATCTCATTGTCCCTTATATTAAGTGACTGATTGAAGACCGCCTCAGCCTCATCGATACGGCCGGATTGCATAAGGCCGGAACCCTTTCCGTTTAATGCATGTATATTGTCCGGCTCCCTTTTCAAGAGCTGATCGAACAATTCCACAGCCTTTTCATTTTCCTTCTCCTGAAGGCATTGAGTTGCCTTAGAAAACAATACTTCGCTTTCAATGCTGTTTGTGAATGTCAAATCCGGTTCATTTTTAACATCGTTCTTTTTAAATCTGTCTAAAAATCCCATGATATCTCCCCTTTCTCTTAAATTTTTCAATTATGATTACTTAATATTGTTTAAAAAACTGAAATTCTCAAACCAGCTAATCAAAAAAGACCCTATGATAATCTATCTCTTTCTTTCCACATTTAGGACATGGACTTTGGGGACTTACAATATAAAACTCCTCACCACATTCAGGACAGACCTCACAGTCAACTTCCTCACCATCCAAAGTCACATTGAACTCATCGCCATAGTAATTGATGCATGGAATCTCCCTTTCCATAAACTTCAAATCATAACTGATGTAATCAAAATAGCTTGAAACTTCGCTGTAAAGCTCATCCCTATTTAAATCCTTGGCTGAAATCTCACTTAAATGATTGCTTATGTCTCCATAAAGTGATTTCAAGTCAAGATCCCTGGAGTGAAGCCTATCCAAATTATATGATGGAAACCTATTCAAATCCTTGTTGGACCAATTATAGAGCTCGCTTCTGGAGAATGTCCTGTTATCAAAATCAATTAAGGCCTCTTCCTTGATGTAATCCCTTATATGAAAGTCCATTGATTCGAATGGCTTTTCACCCAAAAAGTCATCAAGGTCTACCTTATAGTACAATTCATCGTCATGCTCCTTCAAGAAATCATTCAATTCGATTAGGCCTGCATCGGATTTGACCATATCAACAAAGCTGTTCAATAGGACTGAAGTCTTCAATAGCCTTTCACGCTTCTTTGGAATGAACTCCCTTAGGAAATCTATTGTTGACTCTCTGGAGAAAAGGCTTGATCCCAATCCTGTCTGATAAACTGAGACGACCTTATCGCAACTCCTGCAGTAATGCTGTATGACACGGCCGCGAATGATGGATCCGTCTGAATAGTTTACGGTTGAAAACAGGCTTTCATACTTTTCTATAAGCCCTGTATCATCCTTAAAGCAGAAATAGTAGTTTACATCCATATAACTGAATCCACAGTTTTTACATGTGAAATATCCTCTACAAGACATGGCAAGCTCCCATTAATTTTTTTAAAAATAAAAATCGTCTAAAGAAATAATCATAAATTCTTATAATAATAGATTATTTTTGATTTTAATAATCATTTCTATAATCATATTTAATTTTAAATGAATATAAATGGGATAAAGCATTTCATTTATCACATTTTAAAACCATGGCGTTTGATATCACAATAAGAGGAACTTTTCAGATTTTTTGAAAAGCTTTATAAATAACAAAAGTGAAAAAGCATTTTAACTGATGGTAGGGTGAAGAATATGAACTACTGCTATAACTGTGGAGAAAAGATAATTGAAAAGGGGCAGAAGTTCTGCATAAGATGCGGAAGCAACCTAGAGGAACACGAAGAGAAATACAACAATTACAAAAAGGAATCCCACAGGAAATACAAGCAATTGGAAGGTGAATCCTACAATGAATATCTCCATAGGATCGACTCACCTCTAAAGGATGTGGAACCATCAAGCATGGAAGAGATTGAAGCCGAAAGCATATCCTATACCACCAAGGATGAAGATGAAGAGATGGATTATTATACTATGGAATATGATGAACCATATGATGACTTCGAAGAAGATGATGAGGATGATAATCAATATCACAAAGAGGTGATTGTCGAGGGAATGTTCGGAAAGCCATCAGTGTCCACAGAAGGAAACTTTATAGTTGAAGGAATGTACGGAAGACCTAAATACTATATCGATGGAGACATAATCAGGGAAAAGAACCAATTCGGAAGACCTGCATATAGAATAGATGGAAACTATATAAGAGAAGGAATGTATGGAAGGCCTAAGTACTATATTGATGGTGATTTGATTAAGGAAAACAATCAATTCGGCAGAGTTGTTGCTAGAAGGAAAAAATAAAAGTGTTTTGATCAAACTTTTTCTAAAAGTTTGGTGGCAGAAAGAGAAAATTATGATTTCAATTTAAGCAAATTCTCTTTCAATAGCTTATATATGCTTTCTGCACCAATGATGTCATCATCGCTGACATTCCAGCTTGAAGGGTACAATATGAATGGCTTGGATTGGTCTCCACCAACACCACCATGGCTTCCAACCAATTCCTCAAATGCACATACCTCATCTGACTTCTCATCATAAAAACTGTTAACCAGAATATCCGGTGTATGCTCAAATGAACTTGTTCTTTTCAAATGCCTTACTATATTGTCACCAAATCCTTCGAGAGGGTTTTCGCCATCAATCTTGTCGCTGTCCAAATAGTAGGTTCCATTCTTACCAATGGCCAAGTCCCCATTCTCTTTGGAATTGACTAATATAAAGCCAACATACTCATTATTTATGATTCCTGGTATCAGTTCAGGGAAATAGCTGTTAAGTTCCTCATAAGTCAATCTTTTGCTCCATTGTGTCAGGTAAATCATTGCAAGGTTTCCTGAAGCCAATACGATGACTTCAGAGTCGCTTAATTCCTGAGCTTCCTTTTCCTCTTTGGCTATTTTCTTTTCCTTTCTAGCAAATGGAGTATAGTCACCTACAAAATGCTCATCGTTGGAAGTCATTTTTGCAAACATAGACATGTCTTCCGGAAGCAATGACTTGACAAAGTCCTCAAAGCTTTCACCATACCTTTGGGTAAATGTGGCACCATTTGTTTGGCCGTGATCTGATTGGATAACGAATTGATATTCTCTAGGAGAATACTTGTTTGCATCGATCAAGTGCTTGATCTGCCTGTCCATCTGCCTTAAGGCAATCCATGCATCACTGTCCCGGACTCCAGAGTGGTGAGCTATCTCATCATAACCAAGGTATGTTGAGTATGCAACATCAATATCCCCAATCATCATGTCTCCGATTAATGTTGAAGTGTTGATTTCTCTCATGAACACATTTGTTGCAGCTCTTGTTGGAATGTAGACTATTCCACGGTTTATCCTTGGCCTGACATCCCTTAATGAATGTGTGATTTGAGACCAGATTTCACGCACCATATCCCCAAGGAACAAGGCGATGATACGTGCAAAATTGCTTGGATTGGAAAATACTGAATACCATGCCTTATTGTAGAGTTTACCAAAGTCCATTATCTTACTGAATGTGAATATCACATTGTCAGTGTCTCCGGAGAATAGGTTTGATCTGCTTGCTCCATTATCCACGAGCAAACCGTCTCCATTTGAGATTCTCTCTTCCAGTTCAGGGACTTTAGTGATTCCGGAACATTGCATCATCTGATTGCCATTGGCCTTTTCTATCCATCTGAATGCAACGATTCCTTCATTGTTTCCATGAAGGATTCCGGCCTGGCTTGCACCGGTTTGTGAAGAAAGATCTGTTTCCCACATTCTAAGAGTGTACTCCTTGCTCTCAATCATTTCCTTGATGGTAGGCATCTCTCCCCTTTCGACAGCCTCACACAATACTTCATGAGCAAGACCGTCGATTTCAACGATTATCAATCCAGGATAATCCTTGACTTCAGCTTTTCTTTTCTTTTTCGCATCATTAAAGACAGCACGGTAATATGAACTGTCATCATCAATTGTTATCAAGGAAGACAGTATGGTTGTAACTGCAGCCATCCCTAATGGAGCAAGTATTATTGCAGGGCCTTGAATTTCTATTCCAAATAATGGTGCAAGTTGCTCAAGGAGAAAACCGTTCAATATCAATGCTCCAAATCCAAAGGTCAAGACTAAAAACGGCATTGCTATTCTTGTTAGTATAGGCCAGAGGATTGCATTTAACAAACCGATGAATAGCACTAAAAGGAGTATGTCATCAAATGAACTGAGTTTGATTCCCAATCCTAAAAAACCTATTA
>JAUNXF010000001.1:47058-56284 GCA_030539935.1 Methanobrevibacter sp. | reverse complement strand
CATAAGAATAGGATACCAGATTATCAAAAAAAGTAAAGTAAATTTTATTAAAAATTTAATAGTTTTCAAATGCTCTTTAAGGAACGTTAGATTTTATAAGGAGAACAAAAATATGAATATGGAAAAACAGGATATACTAAAAAGCAAAACATATCAGAAATACGTGAAAAAGAAAAACATAACACAGGCCACATTAAACACATATGTCTTCGCATTACTCCAATTATGCAAAGCCAACAATAAAGAATTGGATCATATGGTTGCAGAAATCCTTGAGGAACAATTGCCATATATAGATGAACATGGCCGTATACATGAATACAATCCAGAATTCTCAAAAATCGACGATTATCTGAACAACACTGCAGATTACCTAAAGGAAAAAGGCAATTCCAACAACAGCATACAATCAATCCTAATAAGAATAAGGGCAGTGATGAACAGCTTAAACATTAAACTGCCTAAGCCAATCGAATTAGAAAATGATGAAAAAGACTGGAATGTATTGACAAAGGAAGACATCAAATTTGTCAATTCAATTAGCCCATTAAATTATCAAGCCTTGTTCACATTTATGGCACATACAGGAATCCGCACAGGGGATGTCATCAATAAGCTAACAATCGAAAGCTTTATGAAAGCAACAGAGGAATACCATAACTGCACTGAACTTGATGACTTCCTGGAAAATGCACCAGATGATATGGTGGGCTATTGGGAGTTCATACCTAAAAAGACCAGAAAGCACAATGTGGAATGCAAGGTATATAATACTGCAGAATCAAGCAACCTTATCTTAAGAAGCCTGCATATGAGGAAAGAAAGCATTAGACGAATCAATGAAAAAAACAATACTGATTATCGTCTTGAGAAAACTGATGCATTATTCTCTTCCAGGGTTAAAAACTTCAAGGGAAAACTAACCGAGAATGCAGTAACTAACATGTGCCATAGGAAGAATAAGGCGTTAAGGGAATACAATGAAAGAAAATTATATCAAAAATATGAAGATGGAACTATCAGCAAGGACACACTTATGGTGAAACTTGATGAAATTCCAATATTCCATGCACATGGGCTGCGTAAATTCTTCATAACCACATTATCCATCAAAAGGGTTGACATACGTGCTTCAGCATTGCTGGAGGGACATAGTCCGATAATGCAGGATAAAAGCTATGTTGACAGTGACAAGCTGGACAATCTGTTATGGGAGGAATATCAAAGGGTAATTCCAGCACTTAGCCTGGAGAAGGATGAAGAGGATTTCACCATGGGCAAGCGCAATAAGGAACTTGAAATCGAGAATATGCAATTGAAAGAACAGGCCGAACTGTTGCGTAGTGAAAACTCACAAATCAGAAACACCATTGATAGGCAAGTTGAAGATAAGATTGAAGAAGTATTAAACAAGTATGGGTTTTAGGAGATGGCTCTTAGGAGTGAAAGTCCAAATCAATAAATTTATTAAATGATTAATACAAAAAAATTATTACTCAACTTATAAAATATTTTAGGGGGATTGTATTGAGATGACTAAATATTGTCCAGAATGCGGTGCAGAAAACGAAGACATAGCAGTTTTCTGCGCAAAATGCGGCCATAATCTAAAAGATGTTGACCAAAGAATGAAATCAGACAAACACGCTAAAAACAAAACCAATTTCCTAAACTTAAAAACATTAGCAGCAATAGTAATAATTGTGGCTATTGTAGGAATAATGGTCTTTAGCTTAACCGGTAACTCTGGTAACGAGGATTCCAAAAACGTCACTTTGATTAAGGAGAATGCCTATGGTTTCACTTTTGTAAATGATGGAGTTCCATATTATAACTATTACTTGGATGGTGTTTTCACCAATCTTGAAGGTGATTTTCAGGGATATGACATGAACGCCAGATTCATTGATGAAAATGGTTCTCTTGTTAAGGAGTATCATGATGATTATATGAAGTATATTTTTTCCGATTCCAAGAAATCACAGACAAACACTTTGGCGTCTATCCAAACAAATGAGCTTTACAATGTGAGTTACATTCAAGTTCAGATTCTAGATCCTAATGGTGATTTGGTTTTCAATGAGAGTGTTGATTTTGATATGGCCAAGATGGATTTAAGTGGTCTTGAAGAATAAAATTTTTTTATTTACGAATTTTTTATGAATTTGGTTTTTTAAGTATTTCTTAAAAAACTCTTTTTTCCTTATTTTTTAATTTAAACAATTCTTTAGTCTTTTTTTAATAATTTTTATTTACGAATTATGCTATTTATAAAGCAATGTTTTTTATATTTTTTGCACGTTTCTTTTGTTCGTATATGATGTAACTTATTCGCTTTCATTTTGTTTTCAGCAATATTGTCTATTTTTTCATTATCTTAAGCATATTTTTTTAAAGAAAATAGTATATCTTTATATACTACTATAATTATATAATTATATAATTACTAAAATTTATTTTTTAAAAGGAGGTCTGTTGATTATGGCAGTTAAAACTACAAGCTTCAAACTTGATTCAGAATTATTAAAACAGATTAAAATAAAAGCAACTGAGAAGGAAATAACACAAAGTGAACTAATAACAGATTACTTGTTAAAAGGATTGAAAGAGGATAATCATAAACAGGGTAACACCCTTGAAGATTTAGAAAAAAAACTGAACATAAAATCAAGAAATCATATTGATGTTGAATATAAGGTTCCTGCAAGATTAAAAGTTAATGCAGATAAACGCCCAATGAGAAAATTTAATAAGGTATTGCCTAAAGAGAGCAGGGCATCTAAATCCGATTTGAAGAATATCATTGGCATAGTCTCTAGTCCTGAACCAACTGATAGCACTGAATTAAAAAAGGGAACTTATATTAGGGGTTAATTGGTTATGATATTCTTAGATAGTTCTTTTATCCTTGCTTTATTAAATGATAATGATAACAATCATCAAAAAGCAGTAGAATTATTAGAGATCGCTCCTGAAATCAATGTTCGGCAAAAGGTTATCAATAATATCGTATTGCTGGAAGTTTTGAATAAATTGAATAAGCAATACTATAAAGGTAAAGAGGAGGAGATAATTAATTTTTTATTAAGCATGGATGAGATTCATTTTGTTGATGATGAAGATTATGAGGAGGCTATCCAACTCTATAAATATTATGGTTATAATGTTAATTATAGTGATTGTTTAATCTTATTGACCATGGAACATTGTAATCTTAATGATATTGTTTCTTTTGATGATGATTTTAACAAGATTGATGGGATTAATAATTTTACCATATAAATTTTTTTCCAGGAACATTTTGTTCGTATATCATCTAATATTGTTGTCCTGGAGAAAAGCTGATTTTATACAAACTCATAATTTTCACTAAAAATTGTTGAACACTAAATTTTAAAATGTATAGTGATTCATTTTTTTAAGGTGAACAAACCAACAAAATATTGTTCTAAAAGTTGAACATTTGTATTAAATAAAACAGAGTTGTCTGAACGGTTAATTTTATATATAACCAAAGATAAAGTAGTATTGACAATGAGTTTCGGTACACTCAAGTTACATCCTGTTTTTAATGTACCTAGAAAATTATAGTAAAATATCTATACTTTAAAAGAAATAAATGTAAATATATATTTTGTATAATGACAATGAAAAGAGTGATCAACATGTTTGAATTAGATGTTTTTTTTGAAGAAAATAAACAAGTAAAAAATTCATTTGAACAGCTAGATGATTCTTTCAAATTTTCCTTAGGAGTAAATCCTAGATTAAGATTTGAAATAAGTAATGTTTATGAGAGAACTCTTAATAATTATGCAAGATTTATTTTAGGAGGATTTCAGTTAACACTTTTTGAAAAAGCTGAGCAAATGATTAGACTTGAAGACAGTGAAGAAATTGAAGAATTTATAAATAGATTCACTTTATATATGAACAACTTTTTTGATAACACCTATAAAAATATTAATTTTAACACCGTGGATAATATAGAAGAGTTGAAATATATATTAACATTAGGATTATTATTGATTAACGATGCTTATAAAGAAAATGATGTGGAATTAGCTTTTGAAGCATTTTACCAAACAGAAAGCAGAATTAAAAGGGAATTTCCATTATCCACTAATTTCCTTTTTGATTCCAATCTTTCATTTAACATTAGAGATGAAATTGAATATGGCGAATCTTTTTCTTATGGAGGTAAATGATGTCTTTTGAAATTCAAGGTTGTTATTGTGAAAAGCTTAATATCATCCAATATTTAAGTTCAATCGAAGAAGGTACAACTATTAATATTAATGTAGATTTTAAAACAAAATTACATCAAAGAGATGAAAACTCATTTATATTTAAAATATTTTACCTTTTAGAATCTGATTCTGCACCTATTTCTTTAAACTGGATAGGAGTAGTAATGATTGAAACTGATGGGGAAACTGGGGAATTAGATAAAGAGGAATTGCTTGAAAATGAGAATATTAAAAACTTTATTGATGCTTCTATTTCCCAATTGCCATTCTTCTTCCAGGGAACCTTACCTACTTTCGACATGATTAAGGAGAATATAAAATGAGGATATCTTTTGATCCAATGGGAAGTAGGGAACAATTTCATGATAATCAGAATGTGGTTCATCTAGTTAATCTATGCTTTGAACATTGTGGTGATGAATTATTTAATGATATTCTCCTTTTAATTAAAAGGACTAGCCTTGAAAAAGCTGAAGATTATTTGAATGCTATGGAGAAGAAATATAATAGAATAGGTAAAATTAGTCTTTTTCACGATTTAAAGAGTACCTTTTTGGAAATTTACTCTGATGATCAGGTGGCTAATTTGAGGGGAGGTTTTCTCGAATTGTTATCTTCAAGAGTTTTTAATGACCTTTTTGTTGTTAATATGTCTTCCTTTGATTGTAAGGTTATTATTGAAAAGGGTTCTGTTGGAAAGTGGTGTAGTCCTAAAACGGTTGATATTGGTATAGGATGTGAGTCAGAAGGTTTAGTTTCTGAATGTAAAATTTCAAAAAGTGATTTGGATTATGAGATAATTAATAATCTGTTAATGATTAAAGAGAAGTCTAATGGTTTTTTCTCATTATTTGTTGTAACTTTAGAAGATGAACGTGAATTATATCTTAGATTGAGAGAAATCAAATTCCAGAATCCTTTTTATGATTTAAATAAGATTGCTGTTGTGTCTAAGGATAATTTTTATAATTTTTGTACAGGATCTTTTGAGAAATATGATGATATTAAAAAGAGTGTTTTTGTTAAAAATTTAGCATAATTTATTGGTGGTGGTTTATTTCTAGTAAAGTGTTAATGTTTAATGTTTTAATGGTATTTTTGGTATAAAGTGGTTATTTTTACATAGTTTCAAGCGAAAAGGCTAAAAAAAGTTGTTTGATAAGCAATGGTTTCAAACGATTATTACCTTTGAGTCCGCCAACTCAATGGGTAATAATCTCAACCATTGAGACAGCAGAATAAAAAATAGCTATACATGGAATGTGATAGTCATTTAGTGTCTGTGTCGTAATAATATATTTGTTATGATTTTATATAAATGTTACTTACAGAAAAAGTTTAGTATATAAAACAGACACTATTTTTCTACGATAAAATTTCAATTATTCGTATTATACAAAACAAGCTATTTTTTGAAAAAAATTATATGAAAATTATTCATCTAATTTTTCTACTGTTATTACAACTCCTTCTGCAGTAATGTTTGCAGTCCATTTAATAGAGTCCCCTAAATCAATGTCTAATAGTTCTGCGATGTTCTTTGGTATAACTGCTCTTACAGAATTTGGACTTGCTTTAGAAACTTTAGATTTTGATGTAATCATTACCATATCTCCCTTTTTGTTTTTCTTTATTTATATAATATACTGTTTAAAGTATATAAATATTACCTTTTTCATTACTTAAAAATTATTTTATACAGTAATTATAGTTACCTTTATATACTAGTTTAGTTATACTATTATTACAGATAGTTTACAGAACCGCCATTCTGTAAATTATTCTTATCAAATCATGGAATGTGATAGCATATGGAATTTTGTAGAGATGGTGTTCTTTACAGTCCAAAGGAACATGACGAAGCACAACGAGCACTCGCATGCATCCACGAACTACAAAAAAGAACACAAAACGGAAAATCCACAAACGTGGATAAAGTAACTGGTTTTAATACAAACAACTCTGAAGCAACAGTCGAAGCTGAAGGTGGTAAATGATGGAAACAATAATCCCCATCTACTCCACCAACACTAACCCCCTCCGTAAGGGTGAAGTGGTCTACACAACAAGCGCACTCTTCAAATTCGACAACCGCACACAACAATTCGACACAGAGGTAAAACTCATAGGCGAAGCAACATGCAAACACGTCGAAACCTACAAGGACACAAGCCCAAGCGGAAACACCCATTACACCTATGACAAATGGGAAATCCTCGAGGTGATCTAAGTATGGTTCGTGGAGACAACAAATATAGTATCGTAGTTCCTGGAGAACAAAGAGAACACATTATTGTAGGTGATAAGACCTCAGCCATTGAAGCAAGAGACAAATTCCACCCAGGAGGCAGTATCTACCTAAAATGGAGCGAAAAAACAGGCCATACCATGGAGCGGATAGAATGAGCTACGATGGAGCACCAGAATGAAGGAGTGATCAACCATGGATAGGAACAATCCTGCAAGATTAGGAAAAGGATGTCATCCAGACTTCCTTGAAGAGGAATTCAAGATTACAGGAAAACAGTTACTATTAATCTTTTTCCTTGTATTCCTATTCTTTGCCTTCGCTTTCATATGCAAAGGACCAACCTATGGGGTGTTATAATATGGCCTTATCTTACGAAAAATGGGGCAACAACGATTTCCATGACCCTGAACTTTGCAAAGGCTGCGAATATGGCTCTTGTCAAGTTTGCAGCAACGGACCAAGACTTGCGGAATACCGCAGAGCACAAGCTGAATCTCAGCTAAAGGATGCTGAGTATGAGACAAGTCAATGGAGTGGTATTGATGATTGCTAGTCTTGAAGAATTAAGGGAAAAATACCCTCCATATCCTTATGACATGAAAGTATTTAATGAATTTGTAACAACTTACAGGAATCCATTGATCCTATTGCGTGAAAAGGCAAGAGTAAACAATCATGAAAGATTATACGAGGCAGTCCAGCACCTATTCGAGGACTATTTCCAGTATACTCATGATAAAAGTTTGCTTAAACATGTTAGTCTTGAAGTAACTTCAGATTATGATGAATACTTGTTAAGTAGCGTGGCAGAAGCAGCAAAGGAAGTAAGGGATTATTATGCTCCAATGTGGAAAGAAAGCCATGGAATACCTTTAGACCACACTGGATTACATTATAGTGCAGGTGTAATCCGTTGGGGGGATGCCTGTAGTGGGTGTAACCGCTTAGCAGATGAATTAAAAAATATTTTAGAGGGGGAAAATTAGATGAATTTACCAACAACAATTGAAAACAATGTAGTTGATGTTGATCATGCTCTTAAAGAGTGGAGAGCATACCAAAGACTATGCAAGGAACTCCTAGATGATTCTGATTATCAGGAGTACACACAAAAAGATAAAAAAACAGGAAAGATCATTACAAAAAGGTCTCCTAAAAAAAGTGCATGGTTCAAACTAGGCCGTGCATTCAATGTAAGAACTAAAATAGTTGAAAAGGAGTTCACATTAACCAAAACTGGTGCAACCCAAGAGGCATATTACATCATCAGGGCAGAATTGCCAAATGGTCGCACAGTTGAATCTGATGGCAGTTGCAGCCGTTTGGAAAAGGGTAAAAAGGAGGCTACAAGCCACACTATCAGAAGCACCGCAAAGACCCGTGCCACTAACAGAGCCATAGGTGAGCTCATCGGGGCAGGTGAAGTATCAGCTGAAGAGTTGGATCCAAGCTTCAATAACGTTAATGTTATTGAAGCCGAGGCTGAAGAGATAGTTGAATCAGCTTATGATACCAGTTTCAGCACTGCAAAGGAACTGAAAGAAAAAGAAAAAGCTGAAGCAAAAGATGGTGAAGAGGACCAGGATAAGGTCTACAGGACCATCGGTGATGTCATCACATATGCCACCCGCTTGAGCAAAAACAATAATCCTGGAAACATACTTAAAGTCATCAACAAGCTGCACGCTCCACTTGACTTGAAGCAAGGCGCTAGGGAGCAATTGCTCCAGAACAGCATCATGATCAACAAGTATGACACTAAATTGACATGTGCCCATATCTTCAGCATCATAAAGCATAGGCTAGAATTGGATGATTGTGAGAAAAAGCCTTCAATCGCAATGAAGGTGCTTAATGGTTACAATAAAAAAGGGTTATGTGATGCGGAAACCTGCAAGAAAGTCGCTAGCTACATCATGACCTTGAAATTAAATGATAACGGGGAGTTCCTATGAGTTCTCCTAATATCATTTGTTTGGCTGAGAATGATGAGTATGCATTTTACCGTGTGCAATCCGATTCCAATCCAAACTTGAGCTATGGCGTTGACATTGACAAGGTTGAAGGAACTATCCTTTGTGAATGCCCTGACTTCATCTATAGGAAACAGACAGAACGATGGGGCGGGGCCATGATGGATGATGAGGATCATAGGTGCAAGCATGTTAGGCAAGTCCTTGAGGCTATAGATAATGGGGTTCCGATAAGGAATCTGCTTTCACTGGCAGAACTCGCGGAGGTGTTTACAGATGGCTAAAGGCAATCATTGCATAACTGTTGATGATAATAAGTGGGATGCTTTGGCAGGCGTTGTCAATGGTTCAAGGTCTGCTTGGATTGAAAGGCAGATTGACATTGTTCTCAATATTGATGATGAGGAATCTAAGCTTATTCAGGAAATTGAAAATTTGGACAATAAGATGAATGTTGCTAAGGATAAGCTTTGCCAAATACGCAAAGCCAAGAAGGAAAGGCTTGAAGCAGCCAATGTATTTGATGAGTGCATGGTTATTTTGAATAGGCTGCATGATAATCTTGGTTGTGTTGGCCGTAATCAGATTAGGAGTATTGCAATGAAGAATAAGGTTCCTCCTGATGGGCTTGAGGAGCATTGTGAGGAGTTAGGCCTCACTATTGTTAATTTTATGGAGGTTCCCAAGTAGGTTGTGTTTCAAGTGTAAAAAATGGGTCTCATATGTAGCACATATGCTAACATATGTAACAT
>JAUNXF010000001.1:0-47048 GCA_030539935.1 Methanobrevibacter sp. | reverse complement strand
ATTTTTTTTATTATTATATTATTATATTATAATAAATTTTTTTATTATATTATATATGATATAACAATCGTTAAATGTAAAGGAGGAAAAAAGCATATGGCACTATTCAATAAAATCGGAGACCTGAACAAAAAGAAAAACCAATTCAAACTATTCAAGCTGCTAATGCAGATGGGAATCAACAATCCCAATGAAATGACAAGCGTCTGCGCCACAGTCATAACAAGCATCGCAGCAATACATGAATTGCCAGAGGAAAACTTCAGGAAAATCACTGATGACATGTTGGAAAAATATGTTGAAGTCAAAAATGACCAGGAACTCCAAGAGGAATTAAATGAGAAAATTGTGAGGGTTCCATATGATTAGTACAAGGTTTGGCAATGCCTACCAAAGAAAAGACGGCTACTACCAAATCAGCAGTGGCATTAATCAGGGCAAGCTATTGCATCGTTTAGTCTATGAAGATGCATTCGGCCCTATACCTGAAGGTTTCTGCGTACACCACAGAGACAACAATAAGGAAAACAATGCCCCAGACAATTTGATGATCCTTTCTAAAAGTCATCATCATAAATTGCATATGAAAGGAACCAATCACCCAAGATGGGACAATGGCCGTATAGACCACGCAGGGGGAATCAATTTTCTTTCTGCAGAGAAAAACAAGGGCAAAACTATGTCCTGTGTTGCTGATGAATTGGGTTATACTCAATGTGTGCCTGTTCATCAGTACTTGAAGAACAGGAATTTAAGGTGGAATCAGTTATGAGTTTTCAGATTGACTTAAGATTTTTCTACCTTGAACCGAGCACACGTGATATGCTGATTAATGATTTGAAAAGAAAATGCAATTTTCTTATAGGGAGGAGATGATTTAAGATGGTTGGCAAGAAGAATATTCCTAAAGCCAAATGCCTAATCAAAGCGTATCTCTTGACTCATCCTGGAAAACATTCCAGTAAAGAGATTAGCGATTGGATAACACGTAACGATTTTGGGATATATAGGGGAGTTACTCCTGGTGAAGTTGGAGCGCTGATCAAGGAATCCACTATGACCAGTGGCAACCGTAATTTCCTGGATATGGTCCAGTCTGCACGCAAGCACCCTAACAGCGGACATAAACTTTACTGGATAGAACAAGGCAGGGGGTAAATAAAAGCATGTTGGATTTTGATTATAACAGTTGGTACAAGGAACATGCCCATCACTTAAAGGTTGAGCATGCTCCAATGGCCACTTATATCTATTGCAAGGAGGGAGTTGATAGGGAAGAGGCCCTAAAGGATACACGGGTCCATGTGGACTTGGTGAATAAGTTAATGGAGGTCATTTCCAAGGCATTATTGTATCGTGGCCTTAACCATGATTGGACCAAATTCGATTTCCCTAATTTGACCTTTGAGGAGCATATGAAAATGGAAAGGCATCATTTGAACTTGCCTAGTGGTGTTCATGATGATGTTGACTTGTTGGATGTGCTGGAATTCACTTGTGACTGTGTGAGTGCAGGATTACAAAGGAGTGGGGAGTTGAATTTGAATTATTTGAAGGTTCCTGAAGATGTTTTGCAGATGGCGGTATATAATACTGCTTGTAAGCTTGTAATGTTATGCAATATGGAAAAAGGTGATGAATAATATGAGTGAGAAAAAATATGAAAAATATTGTTGTATTGATTGCAGATACCTTAAATTTCCATTTGAGGTAGATGAGTTCGAAGTTCCAAAACCAACAAATCCTTATTGCACCAAAGGAAATGATAAACATTTCCCTAAAATACAAAGCAAAATTTTAGAATGGATTAATTTCCCTGAATATGAAAAACATATTTGCCCTGATTTTAAGCTAAGTTGGTGGATTAGATTAGGTTTAAGGAAAACATATAAAGAGCATCGAAAAAGGTGGGATGATGACTGTAAATGATATTGGTGAATTTAAAATTAATTTTATCTTAAAATGGAAATGTTCCGAAGAGGAACTTTTAGAAAAATGTAGATCATGTGAAACCTATTCTGAATTAAGGGATGTTTTGTATGATAATATGATTATTAGTGTAGGTGGTTTTTGATGTGTGATGATTGCAAGCATAGGACTGATGATTATTGTGAACTGTTTGATGATGTATTAAGTTTTGAGAACTGTATATTCCAAACGGAGGGGGGTTGATGTATGATGAATGGTCTATTTTGGTACTTTCTCTGTGGTTTTATCTCAATATTAATATATAGGTGGTTAAATGGCCGATAAATATCAACCATTCCCGCCTAAAACAGGAACCCTTAGAAAAACATCAATTGATTATAAGAAAAAAATAATAGAAAATTCTAAAAAAGATGATTGGATGATTATAGGGGGTCCTGCTCGTAGTGGTAAATGCTTAAGCATGAAAGAGGAACTTAAGAAACTTGAAAAAGAAGGTAAAAGAGTCCTAGTAGTTAATAAACAAGGAACAAGAGTACATGGTGATTCAAATGAGGATTAAAGAGTTTACAATGGTATGTAATTGTGGGGGTCATGTTTCAGAACGAACTTTCAATGAGTTTATAAAGTGGGCTAATAATGTAGCAGAGGATATGTTTGATGGAAAAATATGTGTAACAGATGTTAAGGAAGATGTGATTGATGTAATGACTGAACAAGAACGATTTCACCCTAAACAATACTGTTTTAAGTGTCCTTTCTGGAACAAAAGCAGTAATTATTGTACAAAATACTTTCACATAACAGTTGGAACTAATGAGGGGATAAAAGATGGGCGAAAGACTCCGAGTGATTAATAACATAGAAACTGATGAATTTGAAAGATTCAGAATCATGAAGCCACGCAACAGCAACAACATATACCTATACGATGACCTAACACAGGACATTGTCATTGAGATATGCACAGGAAACAAGCAGATGAACCATATCATGATGCAGGCATGTTACCGAATATTGCATGGAGCTCAAACTTTAGACTTGAAAAAATTAGCAGAGGAATCATCATGAAGTGGAAAGATAAGGAAGTGGATAAATTCCAAGTGAAAAGAAATGAAAACCCAAAATCCCCTTGCCCTATAGTGTTATGCACTCCCGCCATAAACTATGGATTGACAAGGGAAGACTTCAAGAAAGTGAAGCAAAGAATACTGGAGTTTGATATTGAATGACAATCAAGACTAAAAAAGGCCGAGATTACCTGTTGGAAAGATTCTCCAGGATAAGGTGCAATGTTCTTAGCTGTGGAGTCTACAGGACAGAGGAAGGGAACCCTATGGTTAGGGTTACCATGAAGGGTGGTAAGATCTATGATTTTCCTGGCAAAGATTGGCATTGCAAAATCTTTGCTAAGGATTTCAGAAGAAAAATCCTAAACGTATACATTTAAAAAGTGAAGGAGTTGATGCTATAATGGAAAAATTATATTTCTATGGAGAATACGTAGAACCCATCAAAGAAGGAGCGAAGACCAGTACAATCAGACGCCATTTTGACGGCAAGGTCGGAGATGAAATAGCAGCATATGAAACTGACACCAATCCTTTAAGAAGAATCAGGGAATTTGGTTTCCTAGAAATCAAAAGCATAGAATACATACGATTTGATGAAATCAATAAGGAAATCGCTAGGACTGAAGGCTACTTGCATGAAGACTTGTTGAAGGAATCATTGTATAACATTTATGATGATCTGGAAGAGTCCACTTTATTGTATTATGTGAAGTTCAGTTTCATCCCTAAAGAAGATGAGGAGACTGTAGGATGAATCAGCTGAACGAGAAATTAAGAATACTTCGCACTCAAATTAGTGTGGAGGAAATGAAACCAAAGCCAGATTTAAAAACTTTAAAGGCTTTACGAAAGGAGGAAAAATCATGCTTGAAGCAACTACTCAAATAATCCCCCTTTTCCTTGGAGGCATATTTGGATTCGGTGTTGGATATGCAATACGTGATATCCAACAGGTAAGAAAAGAACAAAAAGAGTTAGAAAAACAAACCCATTATTTTATTCATGATGCTCGAGATCATCTTAATTGCAGATGTTCATTAGAGTACCTTGAAGAAGAGGAGGATGAAGAATGGGGGGATTATGATGACTAACTTCAAATTATTAAAAACAGAGGTCACCAACTTAAAGGAAAACATTGAAAGTATCGAATGCGAGGATGTGGAAATGAATAAATTATATGATAGGATTTATTCATTGAAGATGAGCATACTTGCTATAGATGAGCAACTGCAAAATGAATGCAAACCTACCTTTAGCTGCCTAAGGGAATCAACTTTCAAAAAACTAGCACAACTTGCAAACCTTAAGGAAAGCTATAAAATCGAACTGGAAAACCTGGAGTTATTATTATGAATCGTGACTTATCCCTAATCAAGAAAACAAGGGACAAAAGGATTTGCACTTCCTGCAAATATAGCAGTTATGATGCTTTAGAAGAAAAAGGATGGAACTGCAACAACAGAGAATCAAGACATTACACTAAAAATTATGATCTAACTTTACAGGAAGATTGCAAGCATTTCCAGTTTGCAGTCTCGAGTATGGAAAAACATGCAAAGAATATCGTTAAGGAAAATGAAGCCAAAGCACAAACAACACTAATATGAAATAATGGAGAAAAGGATTTTTATGGTGATTAAGGAAACAATAATAGAGAAAAGAGTATGTGGCCAATGCAAGCATTTCCTATATTGGGATGAAAGGATCACTGAATGTGGGATGGGCCGCACTATAGAACATCGAAAGGCACAAGGAGGCTTGACCACTTGCCAATTCTGGGAGGCTAAAAAACATTAAGCTGAAAAACATCATTAACACATTTTTAAGAATAGAAGAGAAGCACAAGGGAAACATACGTGTCTTTTACCTGGACTGCTACGGCAACATCCAAGACATTGACCGTATCCAGGTAAAAAGCATCCCTTTCCTTGGAGAGGTTGTCATATTGGAACAGGAAGAAACAGAATTATAGTGTGTTCAACTTTAGAGTCCAAATGTTGAACACGAAAAAATAAAACCCCTACATTTTTCAACATAATGATTTATTCTGTTCAATAATTCTTTAATAAAGTTGAACAATATAATAAAATAATGGGCAAAATTGCATTAGTTTTTAATGGAGTAAGATGGTGATGAGCAAGAAAAGCGTTTGCGCATGGTGCGGCAAGGAATACGAGAAAACAAGCAATAGGCAAGTATGCTGCTGCAAAGAATGCCAGGACAACAGAAGAAAAGAACTGGAATCTAAACGCAGCATGAAATATTACTACAAACATAAAGTAGGGAATGTCAATAAAAAGTGCATAACCAGCCTTGGATCTAAAGGCACTAGCTGCACAACAAAACCCAAACCTACAGTTGAGGAGGAACACCAAAGCCTGATAAACGAGCAAAAACGATTAGGCCTAAAAGTATATTAAATATGAACATATTTTTTCTAAATCGTGAGAACATATAGTGAGGATAATTAAAAAACCATTTTTATAATATCCTCTAAAATAATGTAATCTCGTACTACAAGATATCTATATGTTATCGCAAGAATCTTCAAAAAACAACTAATGAGCTAATCAAAAACTATGTAAAAAAAATTCTCTACAAAGAAAAACATTGCAAAGCTTTCATTAAAAAAATTGGTGCTATACTTATGGGTTCCACACAAGATGAAGATAATCCTCCTATAAAAAACAAAAAAACAAGAATATCTTGCACATTGTGTGGAAGCACCAACCTCGCTTTTGAAGAAGACGAAACATATTGCAGAAAATGTGGCCTAGTGATACAGGGAGTGCCTTCAGTAGACCGTTACCCCCATGGCTACATCATAGGCAATAAGAGACTCATGTACATAACAAAAAAAGTAAGAAAAAAGAATAATGATTAAATGGGGATAGCATGAAATAACTGTCTAGGAAAACGGTCCAATACTAGTTTTTTAAAGTGTTATTTGGTGTTACTGTCGTGTGTTTTGTGTCCTAATTTTCTATATCAAGGCCTTTTCTTAGACAGTTATTCCATCCTATTCTTTTTTTTCATATTTTTTCTACTGCCATATAATTCACAAAAAAATTATAAAAAGCTGGAAAAAAGTGTCACCCCCTTTTACATACAGAAAAAATACTTCTTTTATCAAAACAATATTTTTTTCAGCTTTTTATTAATATTCATTTCTCCATTTTTTTCACTAAAAAAATTGACAAAAAAACTTAGTTTTATTATAGGAGTGTGCCAATGCCTTGCCAACAAATGCCATAAAACACTGTGAAAACGAACCAAGAATAATTAAACTGGAAAACCGACTAGACTACAAAGAAGAAAAAATCGAACAGCTGATTGCGGACAATAAGGAAATACGTTCAGATATTAACAAACTGACCATAGCTGTAACGGAACTGAGTAACACATTAAAGATCCGTGAGGAAGACAGTCAAAAACTGGATAAAGTTGAAAATGACTTAATAGACTTGAAAGCAACAGTTAGGACAGTGAAATACATTCTGCCTTTGATTTATACTTTCATAACAATATGTATAAGTGCAATTAGTGTACTGATTCAATTGAGATTAATTTGATGTAGCATAATTTTTTTATCAAGTGTTTCATTGAAACGTTTCATTTCGTTTCATTTCGTTTCACTTTCTGAAACATTTCACTAAAAAAATATTGATTGATGGTGATGACATTGCCAAGAAAAAACAAAGTTGAAGAAAGCCCTCATTTTAATGAAATTGTTAAGCGATTATCTGAAGGGGAAAGTGGAAGAAGTGTATCTGCTTGGTTGAAAAATACATATAATGAAGACATATCTTTTGCCGCATTAAACAGGTATAAGAATAAAATCAATATGCCAAAAAGGGTTGAGGCAGAACTAAATAAAAGAGCGCAAAAGAAAAAAGAATTAAAAAAAGCACAAAAGAAAAAAGAATTAGAATCAAAAACAGAAAAAGAAGTTCAGAAACAAGCGGATAAAGAAGAAACCGCAGAAGAAAACAATAATACTGTTGCCGAAACAATTGCCAGTAACATGGAAGGAGTTGCCAAAGTTGCAGCCCAATTCCCAGAAAGATTTGAACAAGCATGCAAAGATGCACAAGACCCTGACAGCAATGTCACATCAAAAGATGTTGCAAGATTATCCTTAGACGCTAACAAATTATACAATGAATATTTCAAACAAGATGAAACTAACTTTGAGATTAATCTAAATGAAGGATTTGAGGAGTTAGAAGATGCACTCAAGAAGAGCAGGGAGTTGGCAGAGAAAGATTGAACCTTTTCACTGGGGACTGTTCAGTCCAAAAGCATTAAACTTCCTGGATAACAGCAACGCTTTCATCAATATTCTTCATGGAAGCGTAAGATCATCAAAAACCATCACAGCAAATCTCCGATGGATACAATTTGTAACCAAATCACCGCACAACAAATTCCTCCTGACCGGCAAAACCAGGGACACAATAGAACGTAATGTTGTCGAAGATATCATCAGCATGATTCACGGCAAAATCCATTACAAATACAACAAGAATGACGGTTACCTGGACATTGGAAATAAAAGAAATTACATTGTCGGATTTAACGATGAAGGAGCCACAGACAGAATACGTGGAATGACCGTCGGAGGATGGTATAGCGATGAAACAGCTACCGCTCCGGAATCAAGCATCAAGATGGCAATGAACAGGTGCAGTTTGCCTGGAGCGAAAATGTTTTGGACAATGAACCCAAACAGCCCTTACCATTACATAGCTAAAGAATACATTAACAATAAAGAACTAAAGGATAAAGGGGTTGTGAAAGTATGGCACTTCACACTTGATGATAACCCAAATTTAACAAAAGAATATGTTGAACAATTAAAGTTATTGTACAGCAAATCTGCACTGCAATACAAAAGGTATATCCTTGGAATGTGGGTGATAGCAGAAGGAGCAATCTATGACCAGTTCGTGGAATCAGAAAACACTTTCACCAAGGCTCCAAAAATGGACACCATCAATATTTGCTGCGACTACGGAGTGTCAACCGTTACCACTTTTGGTGTGATGGGAATCAAGAAATCACTAAGCGAAGGAAACAGCTATTACCTGCTTGAGGAAACCTACTATGATGCAGAAGAAATGGGTGTTGCCCAAACGGATTCCCAAAGACTGGAAGACATAATACGATTGGCAAAGAAACATGGATTAAATGAGAACAATACATTATTCCTTCCCCATGATGCAGCTTCACTAAAAGCGGAATGCGAACAATCAAAAAAACTAAAACTCAAGGTGAGAACATACACTCCAAACACCTTTGAAGACATACAAACAATCCAGCAATTGATAGCTGATAGGAAATTCAAGATACATACTTCCTGCAAAAACAGCATAACACAGGCACAAACCTATTGCTGGGATACAAAGGCTAAAAAAAGAGGGGAAGACAGACCGCTAAAACAGGATGACCACTGCCCAGACATGTGGCGTGGAGGAATACTTGGACCTAGAACTTCAGGAATTCCAAGCTTGGAAATAATAGATCTATAAAAAAGAAATAATGAAAAGTTGATATTTATGGGAATAATCGATTCAATTAAAGGAGTTGCAAACCATCTTCCAGGAATACGCAGACCTGAAAGAGACAGCCTATTCGATTTGTTCATGGAAGAATATGGATGGTCATTCACAACTCCTGATAAAAATATGGGAGACCTGCACACTTACCATCAGGCATTCAACAAAAACGTTTGGGTAAGACGCTGCTGCATGGTAACCTGCGATGAAATATTAGCCAAAGGATTCAGAATAAACAATCCCAATAAGGACCAAGTTAACAATGAAAGAGTCAACTACCTAACTGACCTATTCAAGGCACCCGCAGGGAAATATGCAGAAGACACATTCTCATCAATGATAAAACAGATAGTCCCATCCTTTAGAGTTACTGGTGATGCATTCATTGAAGTCAACCATGACAAATTATTTGACAATGTGCCTAACGGATTCAAATTCATCCCTACAGAATTAATGGGCTATGACTATACCCGTGATGCATGGTGCCTCAGAAATACAGACCATATATTTGAACCTGAAGACCTCATTCATATTTATGAACCAAAAATCCAGATAAGAGGAAGCAAATGGGGAACCAGCCTCATTGACACTATCGCTCAAAACATCACACTGGAAGTATTGGGATTGAACCATAACAAGGATGTTTTTGAAAATCATGGACTGGATCCACGTGGAGTACTGAACTTTGATAAGGATTTGGAACCTGATGTTGTCAGAACAAATATCAAACGCTTGAGAAAGCAAAAGAATAAAAAGGGTTTGATTGCTGTTCAAGGGGCAAATTACCAACAGACCAATAATAGCAACCGGGATATGGAATTCCTTGAACTTATCAAGTATTCCAGAGACTGCATCATTACAATGTTTGGAGTTCCTCCAGCTAAAGTGGACATTATCGAAACTGCCAGCCTTGGAACAGGCACTGGTGAGTCTCAAGACAAAAATTTCGGCAAAGTGATTAACAGTACCTGTCAAACAATTGAGGATTCATTCAATAAGAATCTGGGCCGTTCTGGTTTTGAGGAGATTTTTGAGTTTGTCCGTGAGGATCATGAGGATAAGCAGAAGCGTGCTGAGATTGAGGACAAGCAGTTAAGGAATGGTACCACTTTCATTAATGAGGTAAGGTCTGGTTATGGTTTGCCTCCTGTTGAGTGGGGTAATGTGCCTATGAATTATTCACAGTTTGCTTTGGCTGCTAGTCCTGAGCAGTTGGATGAGAGCAAGCTTATACAACCAATTGAACAAGTTAAAATGTATAAAAGAGCATTGTCTTTAGAAAGAGTAGGTAAAGAGTATGGTTTCTAAAGAAAGAATAAGAACTAACCACATCTTACTTGATGAATTAGAAATGTGGGAAGAATTCAGTGTCAAATCCATAAAAGATGAATGGAGTTTAAGATATTATAATTATTTAATGAATTCCCTAAATAAACAAATTGATAAGTCCATTGAATGGTTAGATTCTGATGAAGCTAAAGAATTCCTATTCAACGAAACTAAATATCAAGAAGAAATTTTTGAAAATCTAGAAAGTTCTTTAGATGAAATATTGGACAAAGGTTTTATCAGTATTGATGCTTTACTTGATGAAGTCTATAATAAAGGGAAAGAAATCGGTTATGAGGATATGGAAACCCATGTAAGATTTTCCCTTGCTGATAGATTAGCTTTACAAATTGCCAAAGATTATAATTATGCCTTAGTAAATAATCTATCTGATGATTTGAGGTATAAAGTTCGTCATGAAATGTTCAAAGGGGTTATTCGTGGGGAAAATCCTAAAAAAATTGCTAATCGTTTAGTGAATGTAGGGGTTGAACCTTTAGAAGGGTCCACATTCACCCCTAAACAACGTGCAGTAATGATTGCAAGAACTGAAACATCCCGTATCCAGAATACTGGAATATTACAGTCCTATGTTAATGAAGGTTATAAAGAAGTTAAACTTCTAACTGCAGGGGACGAAAATGTTTGTGCAATATGTTTAAAATATGCTTATGAATTCAATGAAGATGATGAAATATTATTCATTAATAAAGGCAATGAACGGATTCATAAAATAGAAGATATAATGGGTTTAATACCCTTCCATCCGTTATGCAGATGCACAGTATTGTCTGTTTGGGAAACTAAAGGAGAACCACCAAAAGAACCTTTTGTCACAAATCTCACTGAAAATATAAGTGCAACACCATTAATCTTAGGTGATGATGGGAGATTATATCCTATTGTTGGTGATACCTTTGCAGGTAGAATTCAATTTGAAAGAAAATATGGAGTTACTGCTGATGATCTTACAGAAGAAGAACTGGATTTTATTAGGATGTATACGAAATACGGGGATTCAATTATCAATTATGAATTAAGAGGATTAAAAGATAATCCTGATGTCCCTAAGATTGATCCTAAAGAAGAGTGGGAGAAATTAGCTATTGAACGAGGTATTGACCTTTCTTTTGAAAGAGCTTTAGAATTGGCAGTTTCTGTTTTCAATAAGGGTAAAATTTTAGATGAACCTATAGTTCTTGTTAGGCGCGAACGTATAAGACATATGGAACTTCAGGAAGGGGAAAGCACTTATTCAGATAGTGGAATGGTTTCCACAGCAATTGGTAAGACTGTTAAAGAAAATATCTATGGAACTGAAATAAATTACATAATCGTGCCTCAAGGAAAAAAAGTATTATATGTTGAAGGGGTTACTGCAACTCCGAAAGATTTTGAAGTGATTTTACCTCCAAACTCTAATTTAAAATATATTCGTGACGAGGATGAGAAAAGCAAGGTTTGGAGATTAGAATAATATTTATACCATTATTAACAAATATTTAATTAAGTATAATTAAAAAGGATTGATTTTTTATGATTATTAGGTATACTCGTTGTGATAAAGAGTTTATTGAAAATATGCCTCCTAAATTGTTGGCTGAATTAATCATTTTGGATGATGTTATTCCTGATGATCTTCAATCTGCTTTAATAAGGAACAATAAAATTTTTAATAAAGAAAGACGTTTTGTCATATATAAAAATGAAGCAGTTTGTAAAAGAACTGATGAAATACGTTTTGAAAAATATCAATTAAATACTGATGATTACTTAAATTTTGAGACTGATGAAAATATTGAATTTATTAAGAAGTATCCTCAGTTTAAACCTTTGATTGATCATATTGAATATAGGGATACTGGAGATATACACACTATTGTTAGGACTGTTCCTATTGATCAGTACCTAGCTGAAAACTAAATATTATTTTTATCTTATTCTGTTTATAATGGAAATTTTTATGGTCACTAGTATTGGTAGTGGCCTTTTTTAATCAACTAATCATTACTGTTTAAGCCAAATCATCAATATTTATATACTTCCAAACCATAAATTATATATGTAAACATATGAAATGGATAATATTATACAATATTTATACATTGAAAATTTTTTCTAATAAACCAAATAACATTGGGGTGTGTTAAGAAATGACAATTTGTATTTCTGCAATATGTACTGAAGATGAAAAAGAACATATTGTTTTCGCTGTTGATCATATGATAACTACTGGAATAGGAGAATTTGAACATAATAGTAATAAATATTCCTTAATTACAGATAATACTGTAGGTATGGTATCAGGTAGAGCATTATTAATGAATTATCTTCTTGATGATGATTATTCAAATAAAACATACTCTGAAATTCAAAATATTATTGAAGATAAATTTAAACAAAAAAGATTAGAACAAATTCAAAAAGAGATTTTAGATGTTTATTCTATCGATTTTGATTTTGTTAAAGACCTATTAAAAAATCAAATCGTAAATGAATTTCAAAATCAAATCTTGATAGGCATAACTAAGACTAAATTGAATACTGCAGTATTATTAATTGGTTTTGAAGAAGGCAATGCTAAAATCAGTGAAATAAGTGAAACCGGCATTGTAAATTTTAATCAAATTAATTTTCATACAATTGGTTCAGGTTCAATTCAAGCTCAAAACACTCTTTTATTCCAAAATCATTCCAAAGATAATGATTTAAAAACTACTTTGTATAACGTTTATAAAGCTAAAAAGAATGCTGAAGCGATGCAAGGCGTAGGAAAAGAAACAGACATTGGATTTTTGAATGAAAAAGGGATTCAAATGTTAACTAATGAGGACATTAATATTCTAGATCAAATTTATAATGAAGAATTAATTTATGGTAAAACTCATGAAAAACTTAATGAATTAAATATTAATGTTTAAAAGGAGGTTTTTGCGATGATTAATGAAGAAACAATAGATGTGAAATTTGAATCAAATTGTGGGCGTGATGAATTCATCAAATCCGTGTTAAATTCTGTTGAAAATAAATTAACAAATGAGGATTTAGATGAATTATCTGAATTATTTCAGGATTTATAATATTTTTGAATTTTCTGTCTAACCATACGATTCTAAAACATATTAACATAATATTTAAGCCACATTACTGTTGTATTGTGGCCTTTTATATACTAATTTTTATAAATTTAACTAGTTAGCGTGAGCTATCGTTTAATTATCATTTTTATTTAATTCTTTTGTGGGATAAAATTTTTAAATTTTTTTACTAATTTTTTCATTATACCTAAGGGTTTGAGTCCCTAATCCCACTCTATAAAGCAAAAAATTTGAATTAATATTTTTTTTTAATGGTTGATTGTTTATGACAGCTGAAGTACTAAACGAAATGAAGCAATTCCAACTATTCGTTCCATTAACTAATAAATCCCAACCAGAAGTTAAATACACTGAAAATAGTGACGGAACTTTAGTGATAGATGGAACTGCTTCTACAACAAATAAAGACCTTCAGGGAGACATCATACTTCCATCAGCTATACGCTCCATGAAAGAGCAGTTGCTTACAACCACTAGAAACCTGCATGGAGACCATAGGTATGGCTTGGATGGGATTTATGGTGCGATAAAGGAAGTGCTTGATTCAACTGATGATTCACTTAAGATTTGCGCTCAGCTTCGTAAATCCAAATCTCCGGAAATCAAGGAAATGCTTGATATAGGCGTTAACCTTGGGTTGAGCATTGGAGGTAAGATTACAGAGTATACAATCCTTGAAGATCATGGCTGGGAAATTAAGGACTTGCGCCTTATGGAAATATCATTAACAGGCATGCCTGCCAATTGGGATACCTATGGAACAATACAGGAATCAACTGATAAGAGTATTGTTAAGGCAAATTGCCTTGCGGGGGCATGTCATGTTATCCGTAAAAATTTAGATTTCAATGGTGAAATTATGACTAAACAAGAAGAAACTAAAAAAGAGGAAACTGCAGAGTTCAGTAAAGATGATGCAGTGGATTTGTTTAACGAGTTAATGGCATCCAAACAAGACGAGATTGTTAGTGAGATTGCCAGTGAAACCGTTAAGCAAGTAAGCAAAGAAATACCTGCTTTGGTTAAAGCAGAATTTGAAAAACTAAAAGACTCCTCATCTAACAATGATGATGAAGACGATGAAGAGGATGAGGAAGCAGAGAAAAAACTCAAAGATTTAATTGAAAGCACTGTCAAATCTACCATGGAAGACACTATGGGAACCCTTTTCAAAGATTTAGAAAATCATCGCGACCCAGAATTCCATGTGGATGATGTTAAGGAAAAAGACTTATCAGATAATGGATCCAATGAAGAGAAAGATAAGGGTTTGACTAGCCATGAAATCGCTGAGAAAATGTTTGGCAATCAATCTCAAGATGCTTTCATCAGGTCTTTAATCGGATAAGAACTAAAAAATTAAGAATAATTTTATGGTGATACTATGACTACTATACAAGATTTAGAAGCAAAAATCGCTTCTCAAAACGAAAATATTGCAAGTTTGCAAAAGGCATATAATGATTTGAAAAAGGACGCTAGGATGATGGTAACCGGTGATGCACCAACATCTACCCAAATCCAATACAGTCCAGATTTAAAGTCAAAAGTGTTTGAAAAAGCACCTTTCTTCAGATTCCTTGAATCCAAAGGAAGAGTGGATGACTCCTTCAGTTCAACCTATGCCGGTTTCTACAAAGAGACTGATGCAAGCCTTGCTTCATGGTTAGATGAAAACGATGACATTCCTGCAGCAAATGCATCCTCCTATCAAGAAGCAATGAGTAAAATGAAAACATTAATCCACCCAATCGATGTAAGCTTAATGGCTCAGATGGGAAATAATGCAATTGATATCCTTGCAAAGGAAATCGACAAAGGTTTCATAAAAGTAACAAACGAATTAGACAGCGCCTTGCTTCAAGGTACCGGTACTGCAGCTGCAAAAAACTTTGAAGGCTTCACCAAACAAGTAACCACCAATGTGGAAACAATGGATGCTGATGAAGCAATCAATGAAGATGTCATTGATGACATGTTAACCACTATCATTGATGGCAATGGTGGAACTGTAGATGCAATAATCACTACTAATGCGGTTGCAAAACAACTAAAAAAGATTGTTGCGCCATACAGACGCTACAATGATAAAATTGACATTGGCCTTGGACATAGGGTAGTTGCTTATGAAGCTCCAAATGGTGCTGAAATTCCAATATTGATTGATTCCAACTTAAATCAAGTGAACAGTAAAGATTTAATGTTGTTTGCTGATTCTTCCACTATTGAAGTAAAACGTTTATTGCCTCCAACATTAATGACCAACTTGCCTACCAATAAACTTGGTACTAAAAATGCAGTTGTATCCTTTGCTACTGCTAACGTTACTGCTGAGTTCTGCAATGGTATGATTAAAGGAATCGACACTAGCTTGGAAGTTGCATCCCCTTACAATGTAAATGTTACTGTTCCAGCAGCTGAAGGAACAGGATAAAACAAGATCATAAATTTTTAAATTTTAAACTTTTTTTATTATTAAATTAACTAATTATTTTGAGAGGTGAAAAAGTTCAATGACAGAAGAAAACAGTATTGAAAATGAAGATTTATTAAAAGAAAAACTTCTTAAACGTTTGGAAGTTGAAGTAGGTTTGCCTCTCATACCTAAATCTGCCAAAGAATTAGAAAGAAATTTCCAAGGTTCTGAAATATTATTGTCCCACTATCCCCTCAAGGAGATAAAGGAACTAAAAATAGATGGAGAAACAATGGATCTTGATGATGTCATTATCCTTGAGGATGAAGGAACAGTTCATTTGCCAAGAGAATATTCCGGAGACTTATATGTCGAATACACTTATGGCCTTCCTGAAAATGAATTCATCCCTATAGTGGATTTGATGATGGAATATGAATTGGATGATGATTGGAAAAAGGATGTTTCCAGCGTCAAGGAAATCAATGTAAGCGTTTCCTATGACACAAGCCTTAGCAAAGGAGCCACAATTCAGAACATGATTAATGATTTGCGTAATCGTTACAATTGCTTGGTGAGGATGATATAAGATGCCAGTCCTATTTCCCAATGAAGAGATAGATATCTACACTTGTCAAAATGAAACTTTCGATTACTATGGTTCACAGAATGAATATGTGTTCAAGGAAACCATAAGTGTAGATATACAACTCATTTCTCCTACATCATCATTGCAAGAATTTGGGAAGATACTCCAAGACACTTACAGGGTCATCATGGATGAATCTGTAGAAATAAATGATACAGACCAATTAAGGATTAATGATATTAAATATGAAATAATTGGATCTATAGAGAATTGCAATCATGGAGTATGGCCACATAAGGAAATGGTGATTAAAAGACAAAGAAAAGAGGTGCAAGACTAATGGCTACTTTCAGTATAGATATCAAATTCGATGATTCCTATTTTAAAAAATTAGGCTTGAAAGGAGAAGGATATGAAGATGCACTAGATACTGCCGTAGACCATACACTAGATGATGCTGAAAACACTATGAGGCGTGAAGCCCCGATAGATACAGGTAACCTTCGTAGAAGCATAAGCAAATTTAAGCCAGGAAAATGCCAAGGGCAAATACATAGTTCCTTACATAACCCCGCTTACTGGATTTATATTCAATATGGTACTCAGGCCCACGCAGTCAAAGCAAGGAAAAAACCATATCTGAAATTTAAAACTAAAGATGGGAAATGGCATTCTGTTAAGGAAGTAAAGATTCCTGCAAGAGCACCTAATCCTTTTGTAACCCGTACTGCTAGGAAAGTAGCCCCAAGATTAACACAATACGTCCATGAAGAACTTAAAAATAGTGGAGTGGTGGAATAAAATGCACGTATTAGAAAAAGCATTCATAGATTTGTTACGATGTAATTTAACAGTCCAAGATAACAAGATCTATACTGGTAATCGTTATAGACCAACAGATATAACCCCTTGTGTGAATGTATTATTGGCTGATGAATCCTTAATCAAACAAAAATATGTTGAAATAGATAACATTCAATATATTAGCAAAAGGTATTCTGCCGATTTATGGATCAATATTTGGTCTAACTCTGAAGAGGAACGCCAAACATTAATCACAGAAATCAATAACAGAATACTTCAAGCTGAAGCCAATCATTACACAACATGTGCTAATTTCAATCCTTCAAGCCACAATTGCAGCGAAACTATGGAAGAATGTGAAGCGTTAACTTTACAAAATGGGAGAGCAAATAAAAATCAATGCCCAAACCTCCATAATTATCAGTCCTTTTTCAGACAAAACAATATTGTTAAAAGAACTTTTACAATTAACAGCATTACAGATTTGGATGAATTGGACTCAAGTGAAACAATATTAAGAACTATTTTTAAACTCAATATGGACTATTACACTTTCTATCGTATTGGCGGAAGAACATTTGACTCTATCAAGATATCAGAGGAATTATTATGACAAAAAAGAAAGAAGATGAAGGTGCTAAAAAAACTGCTTCTGCTTCTAAGGCTAAAAAGGAGAAGAAAATCCTCTATGAGGCAGTGCAGGAAAACAGCACTAAAAATTTTATTATAATTGGAGCTTTATCTAAAGCAGGCCTTCTTCAACAATATCGTTATGAGGAATCTGTTTATGGAAGAGAGGATATTGAACCAAGCATAACAGATGATGAATTGGAAAAAATTATTAAAGACTTTTTAGAATAAAGGTGAGTTAAATATGGCGATTACAGAAACCCCTAAAGTAAAATATTATGAAGGTGCTTCCAATCCTACACTTAACGGTGAAGGTGGAGAAATACCAATAATCATAGGAATATCTAACAATGCAAATCCTGCTGCAGGCATTCAAAAGTTTAAGAACTTTTCTGCATGCAATGCTAGTGTTGCAAATGGAGGTTTAGGAACAAGCACTACCAACAACCCATTGCTTGCATTTTTAAAAGATTTCTTTGAAGAAAACAAGAAGATTAATTCTGATGACTTAAGTGTCCCTTATGTCTATGTAATAGACCTCGGTGCAGGAACTACCACTACAGGGTCTGGCAATGATGCAGTAACTTCATTGACCACTTCAGCATGGACCAATGCAATGGCCTTAGCAAAAAGCAAAAGAGAAGTTCAAGCAGAAGTCTTTGTTGGATTCAAAAAAGCTCATGGAACTTCAGACATCATTGACCTTTTAAAGGCTGCAGCTGAAAGCATTGATGATGATAGTGAAGATGGTAATCCAAGAGTTGCATATTTCACAATTGAAGGATGCACTGATGCAGATTTAAAAGACATTGCAGATGACACTAAAGCGAAATTCATCCAAGATAGCAGAGTGGGTTTTGCAGAATACTTATTATTCGGCAAAACTGTTGCAAACATCCTTTGCACCCCACATGATGAGGAACCGGGATACAGTGATTATCGAAGTGTTGCTCCAGGAACATTCACTGAAAGAACTCCTGATGAAGAGGATGAATTGCAAGCTGCAGGTGTAATCTTCAACCGTGATGAAAGAGCAGGATCAGAAATCCATCCAAAAATAAACCTTGCAGTAAGCACAGCATTCGGAGCTTCTCCAGACAGCAGGCCAAATGATGCATTATTGCATGCAAGAAGAAATGTAGACCAATTAATACGTGAAGCATACATGATACTTTACACACAATTGAAACGCAATGAAACTGAAACCAATATCAATTACTTGCAATCTGATTTGGATGTATTGGTTAATGCTAAAATACGCAATGGCGAAATGAATGATGGAACCGAAATAAATGTAACTGAAGATGAAGTAAATCCTTACGATTTACATGCAGAAGGTGTTGCGGTACCAGCTAACAGCACTTTGCTTATCGGTTTCAGCATGTATATTGAACAGCCAAATGCAATTAGTGGAGGTGCATAAGAATGGCTATAAAAATAGACCCAACTGACAACAGTTATCACATGGCAGAAATGAGAATAGATTCAGAAAGAATTTATTCAAATGAACTCACCATGGATTTTGGTGAAGATGGAGGAGACCCTAAAACAGTAACCAACAGTGCAGACCCTATCCGTTACGGCCGTACTACTAACTCCTATGAATGGGGTGCTTCAGGCATTGAACCGGAATTTTTTGATTTCCTTATGGAAGCGAAACTCAAAAAGAAACTGTTCCCTGTAGGTGTTTTCCGTTTCGGTCCTGATGGTGATTATAAATCCGTCGGTACAATGATTAATGCTAAAATCAGTGAGGTTAATTGGTCCTACGGTGATGATGGAGTAACTGTGGATGTTTCAGGCAGTGCTTTAGGATTTGAATTACCAAGATAAAAAAAGCATATTTTATAATATTCTATCCTCATTTTTTCCATCTTATTTTATTATTTTTTTAAACTTTTTTTATGAGAACATTTTTTTATAATCCTTTAATTTTTAGACCAGGAGAAATTATTATGACTTATGAAATTGACACTAAAGCAGCAGATAAGCACAATCTTCGCACAAGATTTCCTGAAGAATGCAAAAGATTACCCTATGAATACTTAGACATTTATGAAAAGGAACTTGTTGACAAATGCATAAATCATGAAGAATTTTCTGAAGAAGAATTATCAAGCTTGAAAGAACTATTAGCAAGATATAGGCCACTTTTTAAAGACTATGATACTGTAGCTATTGAGAAAAACTTGGATGACAATTTGAAAATCATCAAGACAAGTGATGAATTATTACGATTATTAAATGACCCAAACCGTTTCCGCATAGACATGAACTATACAATAGGTGAGGAAAGATTATTATTAAAATTACGCATAAAACAATTGCCTGATTCAGATTACATTAGCTTGCTTGACACACAAACAAGAGTATTCAGAGAACTTAACAGCACTGAAAAAAAGGTGTATGCAAAAGCAGCTATGAATCAACAATTAAGTCCTGAAGAGGCAAAAATGCAAAAGCACATTCAAGACAAGATCAATGAAAGAGTAATGGATTATGATAGCAATGCTGAAGACATTACAGAAATGCTCGCTAAAATAGTTGATTTTGTTGATGATCCAGAAAAAACATACACAGAAAAATTAGATTTCTGGAAACAAATAGACCTTCCAGCAAGACTATTACTATTCAATAAGATAAAACAAAAGTTGAATATCAGCGATAAAACAGAAGAAGAACTTTTTCCAACTCCTCGATAGTTTCGTTGGAGAAGTCTACTTCCGAGTGGCAAAACATTATGGTATAGGAATACTGGAAGTGATGAACAGATTCTTCTCCCATGATCTTGAAGTAATGTTGCTTATGAGAAAATATGGTGAAGAAGTGAAAAGGGAACAAAAAAGAGCTAAAGAACTGAAAGAAGAGGCTCGTAGAAATAAATTAAGAAGAAAATCTAGGAGATAAAGAATGGTTAACCTTAATGAGCAGATAATGTTAAATATTGCAGCTAAAGATAATGCTTCTAATGTTGCTAAAAATATTGACAGCAGTTTTCAAGGAATGGCAAGCAACCTTTCTAAATCAATGAGTAGCATTAGCAGTTCCATGATGAATTTCAGTGCAATATCAGATAATGCTTTACAAGGTTTAACAGGAAAATCTGCATTGGATAGCATTTTAGGAACCAGTTCTAAAGCAGAAACCAACAAGGTTCTCCTTAGAAATATGACTGAAACAGAAGAGGCATATGAATCATTATATGAAACTGTTGACAAGACAACTGATAACAGTTTAACATCAATGCAAGAGCTTATTCCTGCGATGAATGCTTTTAAAGCCGCAACTGGTGCAAGCGATAAGGAAATGGAAAATATCACTGAAGATGTTGCAAACTTTGGTGCAGCCGTACTTGCACAAACTGGTTCCACAGATTTAGCGCAAGGGGCTATGATGGACCTTAGTAAAGGGATTAAAGGTGCATTCGCAAGTCTTGACCAGTATGGTGTAAGTGAAGATGCATTGATGAGAACAAAACTTTGGTCCGGTAAAGAAGAAGATGTTGAAGGATATATGGCTGCAGTCACAGAGGTCATAGGTTCAACTGATGCCCTTATGGAAACCAATGAAGGTTTAGATGCTCAAATAGGTAAAACTTTTTCTCGTGCAGGGAAGAAAATGGGTAATGAGTTTTTACCTTCAATCAAAGAATTAAAAAAAGCATTCATTGAGTTAGATAATGAATCTGGAGGTGCTCTTGCAGGTTCTATCCTTGCTACTGGTGGAGCAATAGAAGTCATGAACCAAGGATTATGGAATGTTTCCACAACTGTCCAAGGTGTAAAAGATCTTGCTGAAGGTTTCAGTGCAGTAAAAGATGCCGCCAGTGGTGCTGCAAGTATGATAAAAAGTTTTGGCAAAACAACTGAAACAGTTTCAACTGTTGCAGATACTGCAGAAATATTGAAAGGCATTTCCCCAGAAGACATTAAATTAGCTCAAATGCACGGAGGAGCTATTAGTGGAGGTACTAATTTTATTGGAGATATGGGAGATGAAGCCATCCAAGATATGTTAGATTATCAAGTACATAGTGCCGAAGGAAATCTCAGTAAAATGGCCCTGTTGGAAGAAAAATATGAAGATATGAATTTAAGTGCTAATGCTCTCAGAAGCGAATCTGAAATAGTTGATGACTTGTTGTCAGATGTTCCAAGAACTAAAGGAGTTTCAAAAATATCTGAAGGTATTGAAGAAACTGTTGATGCTGCTTCAGGCATTGGTGCAACAAGTTCAAAAGCAGCAGTTGCAAGTGCTGAAGTTGAAGCTAGTAGTGGAATTATGGCAGGATTATCTGCAAGTTTCACTAGTATGATTGTACCATTATTAAGTCTTGCTGCAGTAATAGCAGTAATGATTCCAATTGCAGTTGCTTTAGCAGCCGAAGCATTGCTCGGATTAAAAGCAATACAATTAGTGTTTGATGCACTAGATTTTGATAAAATTGATATATCCAGTTCGGTTGATAGCATTAAAAAGTTAGCCGAGGGCATTGCATGGGTAGGCCTTGCAATGGGGGCCATGTCATTTGCAGGGCTAATGACTGGCTTAACATATATTACCGGAGGATTCCTTGGAATGACCACTCCACTTAAAGTGGCTACAGATACTTTAACTGAAGCAGCAAGCATACTCCAGCAATTTAGTTCAGTTTCAATAGATGAATCCATTCCTAAAAATATAGGAAACATTAGCAAAAGCCTGAAATCTGTATCAGATGCAATGATGGCTTTAACCTCTACTAACATCACAACAGGATTCAGTAATTTTGTTGCATGGGCTCTAGATTTTGGTAGTGTAACTGATGGATTGGAAGAAGCTAAAAATGATATAATATCTGCTTCCAGTAAACTTCAGGAATTTAAAGATTTAACTCCTTTGGATGATGCTACTGCAAATAAGATTCAGAATGTTTGTGATTCATTGGCTAGTGTCGGAGATGCTATGAGTGCATTACGAAGTGTACGTGATGGGGTCAATTGGGATGGATTCTTAGGAGATCTCTTCGGAGGAGTTGATATTCAAACAGCATTAATTAATGTAAAAGATGATATCTCTAATGCAAGCAAAGCATTGAAGGAATTTAATGGTTTAGAAGAAGTTCCTGAAGATGTTGGAACTAAGGTTAAATCAGTTTCTGACACTTTAACTAGTGTTAGTGAAGCATTCAAATCTTTACGCGGTCTTCGTGATGATACTAATTGGGATAGTTGGATGGAAGGATTATTCGGTGGAGCAGATATTGCAACAGCCATTACTAATGTTGGAAATGATATCAGAAAAGTTTCTGTAAGATTAGCAAGTTTATCCACTATCGCAAATGTAGACTCTGGGGTATCAGAGAAAATAACCAATATCAATACTGCTCTTGGAAAAGTTTCAGAAGCAGTGAAATCCATGCAAAACTTACCAAGTATGGAAGGATTTAGTAGTGAATCAATCAATACTGCAATAACTAATGTGAGAAATGCTGCAACTCAATTAGCCACATTAAAAGACATAACCCTTGGAGAAGATGATACCAGTATTCTTGGAACTATCCAAACTGCAATGGAAAACTTAAAAACTGCACTTTCCAGTGCTTCTGGTTTCTCTGCACCAAGTACCAGTATAGGTACTCAAATTGTTAATGGTGTTAAATCTGGCCTATCCCCTCTAACATCAACTGTTCAGGGAGCGGTAACTTCTGCTACAAGCACTGCTGCAAGCAATGGCTGGACTGGAGGGGCGTATATAGGAACTTCAACAACTAATGGTATGAAATCGTCATTAAAACTTAAAGAAACCATGTCAACTGAGATAAGTTACACTCTCAATGCTATCACTAGCAAAAGACAAGAGTTTTACAATGCGGGTGTAGATCTTGGTAAAGCTGTTAAGGAAGGTTTTGAATCACAGCCCGCTATTAATCCCGGTTCTCCAGGTAACCTTGCCCATACTATGATGGATGAAGTGGCATATATCAAAGAGGCCATGACTAGCAAGTATGGTGAAATGAAGGCAACTGGAGCAAGATTAGGCAATAGTATTCTAACAGGTTTTGGAAACCCTACACTTGGTCTGGGATTAAACAGTTCCTTAAGTGATTTTACTTCCAGTCAAATGGGTGCTTTGCAAACTATAGTCAGTCAAGCACCAGCCAATGGTGCGTATAGCAATGTCACTATAATTGTTGGTGAAGGTGCAGTTAATGTTGATGCACGTAACAAGACTGAAAGGGAAGCTCAACAAATAATGATAACTGCATTGGAAAGTTTAGACAGCATTACTGATATTAGGGTAACTGGGGCATGATATTCATGACTAACATGTATAAGGATATTAAAGTTAAAGTCAGCGAAAACATTAAAATCAATGGTCATCCTTTTTATGCAGAGAATATAAGCTCCGATGAAGCATACAATAGAAGGGAACTAAACAGAAACAGCATACTTGGAGGTACAGAAGCAGTAACCAAAGGAAGATACATCCCTCGTAGCTATAACTTCACAACTACTATTTATCACCCGACCAATAGGCCAGATTATTTTGAAAAGGTATTGAAGGGAATAGTATCCAATCCTGCAGAAGTCATTTCTCCATATATGGGAGGTAAGTTCAAGGCGGAAGTCATTATTCAAAAGAATATAGAAGAATCTTCTCCAAATCATATGGTTCTTGATTTCACTGTTACTGAGATTCCCAATAAGAAATCCAATATTCCTGGTGAAAAATTCACTGTTCCCAAACCTAAAAAGGTTAAAGTTAGCACTTCCTCCACCAGTAAGAAATCAAGTTCGAAAAAATCCAAATCAAAGAAACAATCTAAGAAGGGTAAATGATGGTTCAAGTTAAACTAGCAAAATCCGGCCTAGAAATATATGAAACTAAAGATACAAACATTGAACAAATCACTAAAGAAGATGAAAAAGAAGGATTTGTACTACATAATGGCCAGATTACAGAAATTGCATACTATGATAATATCATGAGAAACTCTTTTGAAGAAGATTATGAAGATATCAGCAGCAATGGGTCTGTTACTTTCCCATCTGTAAATGAACAAAGATTTTACAAGGGAAAAAAGGTATGCCTTAAAAAAGCATGGCAATCCGAGAATAAAACTTTAAGATGGGATGATTTAGATAACGCTTTACTTGGATTCATCATTGAACAGAAATACTCTACAGATAATGTTAAACTAAAGATTAGTGGTATGAGTAAATTACTGGAACAGGAAAAAGAGTTCAGTTTTAAAAAAACCAAAAGATCCAAAATAATCAAAACAATAATTGAAGCTTCTGGTCTCAAATGTAAAATCAATACCAAAGGATTAAAAGATGATTCCATAGATTTTACCAATGTTTCCTCATCAAGTAGTTCATCTGATACTGAAGGTCAGGGTGAAGATATTGATGCTAAGGTTAAAGAAATCATTGGCAATGAAACTGATGATTATCAGAAAATGATTCTTATTCATGAATGGTTAAGAGAGAACAATAATTATTCCTCTTATGAGTGCAGTCATAAATCTTCAGCTAGTGAATGTTTAAAAAGTTTAAAGAATAATTGTGCAGATACTTCTTTATTAAGCTGTGCAATGTATCGAAGTGCAGGACTAGAGTCCCAAGTGGTTCATGGGCCTAATCATTTTTGGACAATCATAATTATAAATGGAAAGGAATATGCTAGTGATGCTACAAGTCATCAAAGAAAGATAAATCAAGTTTGGAAAGGATTGAAGTATTCCAAAAAATGTGGAGATAAACCAAGCTGTTAAATGGGGTATTTGTATGGCTAGTATAATACTTGGTATTGACCTCAATAAGAAAAGTGAGGATAAGCAAACTCAAAAAAAGATTAAGAAAGTCCTTGAAAAAGCAGGGCATAATGTCACTATGGCGGATGTTGGTCCAGGAAACCTTCAAAATTTAATGGGTAAGAAAAGCAGCAAAGGAAAAATTGCCGTTTTCATAGTCAATGGTGCGGATCTACAAACTTATAAAGACACATATGTTGGTATGAAAAACGGTTATTACCATACCAAATATTGTTATTTCGGATTGCAAGGTTGGATTAGTCCTAAGACATGCTCTTGTAATGGTGCCAAAACCGCTAAGCTAAAAAAAGCAAGTGATGATCATTCTTCCGCTTCTTTCACTGCAGACATTGTTGGAATGACTACTGCAGAAGTAATGGAAAAATACAAGGAATACATAGCTTATGCTTGCGGCTCAAATGCAGAAGAATTAGCAAATAATCTTGTAAAAGTAATGGGCGGGGAAACTAGCAGTTCCTCCTCAAATACCAATTCAGCAACAAGCATTAAAGAAGCATTAAAGGATGTTTTATCTGGTTGGGATGGGGATGTGGAATGTTTCCTCCGTGAGGATACAATTTATGTTCAGAAGATTAGCGATCCAACAACAGCAAAATTATCTTTAATAGAATCACAGGATATCTTCTATGATTCTGTAACTGTAACTGATGTAAATCCCTCTACTGTTAACCATCTTGAAGTCACATATAAAGATCACATCATAACAGTTCAAGATGATTCTCTAATAAAACGATTTGGAAAAATCAGTTCCAAAATTTCTGCAGAGAGTTCTAAAACTCTTAAGGATGCACAATCCTTTGCAAGGCGAGAATGGGCTAAATTACATAGGGGCAATGGTCATAAACTCGAATGTAAAGTATTAGGCAACCTCAAATGGAAAGTAGGTAAATGGTGCAGAGTTTATCTTCCCTCTTTTAGCATTGATGATTATATGTATATCATTAAAGTTTCGCAAGAGGAAGATGAGGATGGAAATTGGATTTGTGGTTTAACACTTGTGGATTATCCCCCAAGCTTAGGGGAACCTGAAGAAGATGAAAATGCAGAGAACCTTGGAGGAGGATAATTGATGAAATCAGATAACATTACAGTAACTCAAGCTCGCATGAAACAGGCATTGGATAAGGGTATTGGACAAGTAATTGAAAACCATACTCAACAAATCGTTAAAATGGAATTTGAAAATCTCAAAATCCGCACAGGAGTCGTAACTAAATTTTACCCTTACTGGGATAAGGCAGAAGTGCAGCTGGATAACGCCAATAAAAAAGTATTGTGTAGAATATTACATAGATTTGGAGGAGAGTTAACAGAGTATTATACTCCTTCAGGTGATGAAGATTATGATGTTGAAAGGAAAGAAAAATGTGTGATTCCGCGGACTGATTTGCATTGCTACATATTGAATGTACCTGATATTAATGAATATCTGTTATTAGGTTTTTATGCTAAAGAGGAACTTATTGGCGTGAATCCTGCATCTCCAGGTAATTTTAAGATTGTTACACGTGGAGGTACCAATCAGTTCTGGATAAAATTTGGTTATGATGGATTGGACCTAAGATTGCCTAGTCAAATTGCAACTAGTACAGGGGCAATGGATGAAGAAATGATTGAAAGTAAGAATGTCAATTCAGATGATTTTTACACAAAAAAGGAAATAGATGCAAAGCTTCAGGAAATAGAAATACCCTCTGCTGATGTAGATGCATATACCCGTACAGAAGTAAACGAATTACTTTCAACAAAAGAGGATAAAGTAGAGGGTAAAGGTTTGTCTACTGAAGATTATACAACTGCTGAAAAAACCAAATTGACTGGAATTTCTGAAAACGCTAATAATTACACACATCCAAATAATCATTTAACTTCTATAATTAAAGAGTCTTCTGCATTAACTTATTTAGGTCTTGATGCAAATGCATCACAGCATGAAATTAACATCAAGATCAATGAAAAAATCAACAATCTACATTTGCAAATAGGGGAAGCAATTCAATATATCCAACAATAAGAGGTGTTTTTATTTGAGTTTATTCGAGGAATTAGAAGATTTAGGGGAATTAATGGCAGCAAATTTAACTGATAAAGGAGTTTATGCTAATGCTTCAGATGGACTCACAACTTTAGCAAATAAAATTCTCCAAATAGAAACAGGAAATTCCACTAATCATTATAATTTAAAATTTAACAATAATGCCTATACTGCAGACAATAATGGAAATGCTACTTTAACTTTAATACTACAGGATTGCCAAGATCCCATTTCTAATGTTGATATTTTGGTTTCTGATGGAATTCATTATTACACGGCAACAACAAATGCACAGGGCATCGCTACTTGCAGTGTTAATGGCATAGGCACTTATGTTGCTTCTTATCTTCATCTTACTGCTACTTGCCAGGTAATCAGTTACTTATTTTATGATGATGCAAGTGCAGATTTAACTTCAACTACTTTTGGAAGCAGTTATGCTCTCCGTAGCGGAACTTCAACAGTTACATGGAATAGCGGAGGTTACTATATTTTAACCCAAACTGGAAGTCAGAGAGAAAGTATGATGCAAATACTCCCATTGAATGGAATCTCATCAGATTTCACAGTGGAGTATGATTCTTATGTTGAACAAGTGGGAGGAAGTTCTGGTCTTGTAATCTATAATAGTGCCACATCTTGGGAGAAACTGACAGATGATGCAGATTCCAATAAAAAATATTGGTATGGGTACAATGATGGAAGTTTTCATGAAAACGCATTCTATGGGAATGCTACAACATATCAAAGATGGGTACACTACAAATACACTATTCAGGGGACTGCCTTTACTATGGAAGTGACAGACATTGACACTGGTTCCATTATAGTTTCTCATACTGAAACTATTCACTTCACAAGAAACTCAAATACCATTTATGGGTTGGACAGTGAGTGGCAAAGGAATACAAAAACAAGATATAAAAATATTGTGGCTAAAAGTTTATGAAAATTTATTGAATGATTTAAGGAGAATAAAATGTTGGTTATTGATGAGGAAAGTGATGATTATAAATTTTATAAGACATTAAATGAAGATGTTCAATTAAAACCAGATGAGCATAATCGTTGGGATCTTCAGATGGAGAATAGGGATTATGTAAATGTCACTGGAAATCAATCGCTTCATAATGCCATATGCATTGCAATAATGACAAGATATGGTGAACTTAAAGAAAATCCATTATACGATGAATTTGGATGCCATCTACACGAATTGATTAAAGCAAACAAATCTTCTATGGTAGAATATGAAATTGAATTGTTTGTAGCGGAAGTACTTGAAAATATGCGAAGAATACAAGAAGTAAACTGGATTGAAGTAACAGATTCAGAAGACTCTAAATATAAAATTACTTTCAATGTAACAAGTATTAGTGATGAAATGGTGGAAGGAAGTGTGGAAGTATGAATTATTCTCAGAAGTATTTTGAAGAAATCTTTGAAAAGATGTTAAATGATTCTGTTGAAAATGGCCTTATAAGTCATGCAGAAGATTTTACCAGTTACATTGCAGATAAAGAAGATATCAGCAACTATTATGTCATGGACAAATCCGTTATAGCGGAAATGTTTGCAACATTCTATGAAGATCTAACCGCAGTCCATAACAGCATTGATGTAGACCTTGCTGAAGGGGAAGACTTGGATAATCTTGGTAAAATAGTTGGGGTTTCAAGACCATTAGCGACTTATGCAATGGCGGAAATCACTTTCTCAATTAGCCAAATACAAAATGAAGAAGACATTTTAATAAATGATGAGATAATAGTTTCAACAGAAAAGGGGATCCAATACAGAACTCTTGAAGAGATATACATTCCTATAGGTGAAACAAGCGCTACAGTTCAAGCGATGGCTTTGGAATCAGGGATAAGCGGCAAAGTAATTGAAAATACTTTAACCAACATAGAATCAGAATTCGACATTGAAGGAAACATAACATGTACCAATACAGAATCTTCATCTGGAGGCAGCGAAACTTACACAGATTCCCAGTATAGGGAATTATTAAAAAATTGGATAAAGATTCATTTAAAAGGTTCAGAAGAATCTTATGAATATTATTTTGCAAGTTTTGATGGCATTGAGGGTTATCGCATCGTTCCAAATTGGAATGGAACTGGCACACTCAAAGTAATTCTTGACCCTGGAACAGATTACCAATTAAACGAAGCTTATGAAGACTTGCAAAATATTGTTTCTCAAGCTACTGAAGACATAACGATGTTTGCACCAACTGAAAAACTAATTGATGTTTACGCTATGGTTAATGTAGATATAGACCAGATTAACCCTTATTCTTCAGTTGAGAAAGAACAAATCAAATCAAAAATCCTAGCTGCCATAAAAACATTCATTGATGGAGGCTACACAAGGGATGGAATGTATTACATAGGACTTGAACTTGGAGAAGATTTCATACCCCATAAATTAGCAGTATTCCTGGATGAATAAATTCCTGAATTGAAGAATATCACTTTTAATTATCCTAATGATTACATGCCTATTCTTGATGAAGAAAAAGGGGTAAGCAATAATATAACTATCGAGATGATATAAAATGACAAAGGATAGTTTAAGAAAGTTATTGAATAAGTTCCCATATTTCCTTGATAAAAGGGATACCAGTAATTTTTATAAATCCCAAGATGTCACTAACAGACAGTTTCAAGGGATGATGAATGATTTGTTCAAGGTTTATCAAAGTTTTCATCTTGATAAAAGATTACTTATCTGGAGAGTTCAAAATGAACCTTATAAATACATGATAAATTTTGTTGCCAATTATCCTCACTTAAAAAGTGTAAGTTTATATAAAAATGATAAGCTTATCTATACTGAACAATATAATATTGAAGATAATGTTAACTCATTCATTTATTCATACGAAGGCAACACAGAAAATAATGGTCTTGAAGATTCTATTAATTTAATTATAGATGAAATTCAAGAAACAGAGTTGCAAATCGATAGTGATATGGAAGATGATGAATCAGAAACAGGAAACTCCACAGAAATACCTGATGATTATATAATCCCAATAATACCAACTGATACATTCAGGATGGATGTTGAAACTTATGATGAATACAGTCTAAGTAAAGGTTACCCAGAAAATGACATAGCACAAAACAATATTTATGATCATGATTACAGTCTCGATAGGATAGGGGCTTTAAACAATATTCCACGAAAAACATATCTGCTCGTGGATGAAACATTATACGCTTCAACAGAACCTCCTTTCAATAATAAAACTACCGAAGATGACTATTATTACATGAACCGCATAATCAATTACAATCTGCGATTACATAACACACCATTACCAGTACTTGAAATATGGAAATTGTATGGTGTGGATGCAACAATGCTTAACCGTGAAAGATTACTCCTTAAAATGTTTGATGAGGAGAAACACCCCTTTGACAAAGAAACAGGATTGGTGAAATGCTGGCAACCAAAGCCATGGGAGCATAAAGACAAGTTCTGCAGCAAAACAGAAGATCTCGGACAATATTTCATTGTAATGCCTATAACCACAAGGCCAAGCAAATGGGAAGATCTAACATTCTATTTCAAAGTGCTTAATAATCTTGCAGAAACACTGGAACATAACTATCTCATAGACATATACCTTACAACTCCAAATAATGTAAAAACACTTCTTAAAAGTAACTTGAAGGATACTTTTTATAAGGTATCATATGATGAATTAGATGATGAAAATATAAACATGTTTGAATTCATCCTCAAATCTTCAGACGGGGAAGTAATTACTACAGACATTACCCTAATAAAAGTTAAAGGCTGCAATGATGCTGACTGGTATGTGTCTTCAATGGGGGATGATGCAAATAAAGGCACTAAAGAAGAACCTTTCCTAACAATAAATAAAGCATTGGGTAAAGTCACAGAAGCTGCAAACCTTATAGTGGTCCAAGGGAATGTCAGTGAAGACAATATTCCTTTAATAGAACGGCCTTGCACTATCTTGGGATGTGGTGATGCAGTTTTAACATCTACAGAAAGTAATAAAATCTTCAATGTTTCACCAAAAAATGATTTAAAAATCATAGATTTAACCCTTAAGTATGGGGGAGCTATTTCATATATTAAATCACATGATTTCATCAACAACTCCTCTAATAATAATGTGTATGTTATAATAAATGGTGGAGAAGCAACATTAACCTTAAATTTGGATAAACAGAACTATTATCCTTATGACCATATTTATGTGACTGGAACTTTAACTAATAATGAAGGAGTTGGTGTTGAAAACACTGAACTAAAATTATACTTTAACGATAACTTAATACATACTTTCACTACTAATTCCCAAGGAGAATATGGGGATTGGATTTCAATAAATGACGAACAGGGAATCCATGTAATAAATATATCTTTAGATGTTCCAGAGTTCCTAAAAAACGATGAAACTTTAAACATTAACTTAACAAAAAACCCTACATCAATGAATGTCAGTTTGGGAAATGAGATTCAATTAGTTTCAACTGGCAATGCTGCAAATTCTAATGTGAATTTTTATGATAGCGATGGATCTGTTATTGGTACTGTGGCTGCAAATAGTTCTGGTGTAGCGACCTTGACATGGGAACCTTCATGGGGAACATACATAATATACACTATAGGATCTAATGGGCATTCAATAAATCAAGAATGGATAATTGAAACTCAATTAACCATCCAAAGCTTACCAACAAACACTATCATAACAGATATAAGCATTGATGTGAACACTGGAAATTTAAGCATCACCTCAACACAATTATCAGAAATAACCACATTAAACCAATTAAATGGTGCTTTATTGGATGTTTATGTTGAAGGTGAAGAAATAAAGGTTAAAAGATTTGAATCTGTTATTACTGATGAGAGATTATATGAAGAGTATTTATACCCCAAAGATTTAGAAGTTTTAAGTCAAGCAATAACCAGTATTGCAATGACTGAGGATGCCAAATTAAAATGTGAAAGGATAGGAGAAATAAGTTTCTAGGGAAGTGACTGTTAATGTCTGATGAAGAAATTATTGAAGAATCAAACCTCAAAGAGGAATGTTACGAAGAGGGGCAAGCTTGCAAAATCTTCTTACATGAACCCTACATGACCCCAAATAACTATGACATATACTTTGATTATGCAGGAATACCCTCAAACATTCCAATAGAAAATGCAGATAAACTAACGAAAAGATTGCAGAAACTCATGCCCTTGTCTAAAATAATACATTTAAATCTAGACCCAGAAAGTTTAGCAAGAAAAAATTCAATCCATTTATTAACAAAATTAAAAATTAACAATAAAGAGGTTAAAATATTATGAAACTCAATATTCATGGAGAATATACGATAAGTATTCCAGTTCAAACAATGTTTCTAAACACTGCATTAAACATACATAACCATAACTTAATAACACTCTTTGGAGAATCCTTCTTTTTAAACCGAGCTATCAATGACCAATTCACACCAATCACATTTATATTAATAGGAAACGGGAATAATAGGCCTAAAAAAATGGATTCTCGATTAGGCAATGAAACTGCACGAAAAAGATGTGTCAAATCCATTGACCTGGATAAAAAACAGCTGATTTTAAAATGTAATTTCCCATCATCAGAAATTCTAGGTACAAGTGAAATAGGAGTTTCAAATGGCGATATCCTAATTTCACATGATACTTATGAGAAAATCGATGAAGAATTTCTAACTCCCAATATTGGAGATGTTGAAATAGAGTATATTTTTCAACTTTCCACAGCTTCATTATGTAATAGTTTTGCTCCCGCAACAGCAGGAAGCAATATTTACACCACATATGAACCTAATGAAGTTATAGGAGTATTGGAAAACAATACAAATAGTGGATACCGTAGAGTAAATAGCCTCAGTAGTTTATTATCTATTAAAGGCTCGTATTATTATGATATTGTAACCAAAAACCTTTATATCCGCACTACACGTGATACAAATCCTAATGATGATGAAATTGTAATTCAAACAAGGTGAAGAAATTGTCTGAAAAATGTAAACCTGAATATAAAAATTTAAATCGCATACAATCCTTCGGAGAGCAGTATTATGCTACTGCACAGTTAATGAAACAAATTTGTATGAATGATGAATATTTAAAACAGCAAGTTGAAACTCTTGAATATCTTAGCCCCCCTGCAGTCCGTAAAAGATTCTCTCCAATCCTTGTTGATGATAATCAATCATGGGGATACCAACTAAATAGCAATAATGAAGTAACATTTTCTAGCGTCACTACTAAAAATATTGTTGTTGACTTTAATGATATGGAATTAGTTGATGTTGGTAATTCAGATTGTAGCTTTGAAACATATGTTGATCAAGGGGGAGCAGTTAATCATAGGGCAGTTGTTCCAATGGAAACTACCTCAACTGTAGATTATAATTGCAGAAATTTCTCCCAAGGAACTCAAATCAACAGTTTCTGGTATGTTGGGTTTGACAAATCAAAAGCATATCAATTAAGGCCAGATTGGCTGAAAAATTGGAGAGATATAGAGATACCTGCAGTATGTCGAGCACAAACATTCACAATTCCTAAAGATAGCAACAACAATAATATTGTGAATGGATATTTGGAATCCATAGATTTACAATTGGCAACTAACGGGCGAGAAGATACTGACTGGGCTTCACCAATCTATGTTCAAATATGGAAAGTAAAAAATAAAAAGGTTGAAAAAACTGACTGGAATAAAAAACAGAAACGTGCCGTTTCAAAAAATCCTAAACAATACGAGAATATTGCTTGGCCAAATGGAAGCTACTATAATGCTCTTGCAACTTGCATTTACAGTCCTTCAAAAGCAACACCCGGATTTCAGAATTTCAGATTTGATAAAGCAATCCCTGTGAATACTGGTGAAAAATATGCTATTGTTATATCATCTCCGCTTAGCCATTGGGAACATTGCCCTAGAATAGGCGGTTGGGGTCGTAATTGTGCAATAGACAAATATAGTGGAGGAGATGCATTCCTATCAGAGGATAATGGAAGAACATGGAAAAGATATGGTCGAAATGATACTCAAGTAGAATATAAATATGGGCAATTAACACCCCAAGATTTCGCTTTCCAATGTCATATAAGACAGTATAGTGAAGGCCGTAAAAATGAGGAGGTTCATTATCTTTACCTCAAGCCAATACATGATAATCCTATAAAAAGTATCAAATTATCTGCCAGTGATTATGGTTACTCTAATTCTGTAACTGATATGGATTTGGATTATGAAGTCAGTATTGATGGAGTAGATTGGGAACCTATCGATAAAACAAACTTAATAACCTTTTCTCGTAATGAACTCACTAATGAATATCCTAGGACAATATTCTTACGTGCAAAATTATCTACAGATGATCCGGAAATTACTCCACATATTGAAAAATTGGGATTAACTATCAACACGGAATTGCCGAATGAAATGTATGTGAGAACATTGCCTTATTACCCTAAAGTAACTCCAATGCTCGGAGCTAGCTTATGGGGTCGTATTAATGCTCCTTTTGATGAAGAAGCAGCGACCGAGTGCTCAGCTGAGATTATACAAGATAAAATATTGACTGAACATTTCGAAATAATAACTGCTTTAGAATTATCCGATTATACTTTCATTGAAGGTTTAGATGAAGATAAAATTACTGATGAAGACATTGATGTAAGATATCAGTACCTGATAGATAATCCAAATGCAATCGAACTGTTAAGACAACATAATGTCTATGTTAAACCTTACACTAAAACAGTTGAAGGTGTAGAAACTACCTATGGGTTATCATTCTTCCATTACAATGATTCCAATCAAAAGGTATACACTGGCCTTAAATTCAATAACAGTCCCGCTTATCCTATCAAAGAAGCATTATTGCAACCTTACGGGGACAGCGCTTCTGTATGTTATTATGGAGAATGGTATGACTATGCCTTTGATTATGATGAGGATGTTCTTAATTTTTACAATGAAACAGGGCATGATATATTAGCAGGAATACCTGTGGGAAGTTTATCAGTAAGCTATAATCCAGTATTCATTCAAAATCTTCAATCTGCAGAAATGCCGCTTATTCTGGATTACTTTAAAGAAAACTTTGAAGTTAACGAAGACACTCTTGAATCTAGGAGGGTGAAATTAAGATGTGCTCCGATAGATCCTATTCGCAGCTTAACATTGATACATGCAGATTCTTCAGAAGAAGAGTTATATGAAGATGTTGATTATAGGGTTGATTACGATAATAATGAAATAATTTTCCCAGTAATCAACATTGATAATGAATCAAGTATTTTAATCCTTAAAGACACTGTTGAAGTTGTATATACCCCTAATCTAGAGGATACTGGAATAAGTATCGGATATCATGCAAAAAGAACTAACAAGGATAAACAAGTCCATATTAAACCTAATTACATTGAATATAAGGTGTGATAATTTATGGTGAATTATGATGTTAAAATGTTATATGAAGATAACGGTCATCTTTCTGGAGTTGAATTTATTGTAATCGGTAGCGATGGTGAAAGAATAGATACTCTTCAACTAACTGACCAAACACAATTTAATGAATTGGCAGAAAAGTTAGACTCACTTGGTGAAGATTATGTTCAATTTAAACAAGGCAGTCCTTTAAAGGGCGAAACTCTTGATGATCTCTTAGAAAATACTGATGAATTAGTAAGTATAAATGCAACCCAATTAAATGGTTTCCAAAGCGACCACTTTTCTAAAGAAGGACATGACCATAATGACACTTATGCATTAGAGAACCATGCTTCAGTAAACACTCAAAATGGGATAGGCTCCGAAACATTATATGGTCATTGCAAAACAATCAATAATGTTTCCAAGAACAGTTTTGTTAGTGGGGAAGCATTATCCGCTTATCAAGGAAAACTATTGAATGATGCTATAACAACACTTCAAAGTCAAATCAGTACTTGGAAAAAAGTCACTTGTAATTCATATGCAACAATCTATGTCAATGAATTTTTAAGGATAGCATACTTTACTTATGGTCGCAGTGAATATGCAGGGTTTTCTTCGTCCACGTCAACGGGAAAACAGTTGCATGGAGCTAATACCATACCTGCTGCTTATCAGCCTATAAAAAGAACTATTTCTTCATTGTATCGTGGTGATGTTACTTTATTTATTGAAACTGATGGTTCTATAAAAATGTCTTCTTTGACAAAATTCAATAAGATTAATGTTCATGCAGGATTTTTCTATAAATTTTAAAATTTTTCTGGGACAGATTAATTTTCAATAAGGATAGAGGTGAGGTTATTGTGGATTTAAACTTTGAAATAAACAATCAAGTATTATCAAGACAAGATGAAAACATTCTTGTAAATAAAAGTAAAAATTATGTTTTCTGTAATTTTAAATTTAAAACTGTTGATTGGGATAATAATGAGAAATTCGCTATTTTTAAAGATAGTTGGGGGAAGTCCTATGTCAGTTATTTAGGAACAGGTAATGATTGCCGCTGTGTTGTTCCTAATGAAGCATTAAAGGGAACTAATTTTAGAATAAGTGTCTATGGGGGTGATTTAATCACTTCCTCTGAACTCACTATACTTCTTGTGCCTTCAGGTTATACTACTCGTATTAGTCCCACGGCAGAATTAATGAGTAAGGATGTATTTGTTGATATTTTTGATAGATTGCAAACTAAGATTGATGATATTGTATATGAGGATGGATATCTTCGATGTTACTCTGCAGGGAAGGTTATAGCAGAATTGATGTTACTTGTGGATATTGAAGAACAAATTAAAGAGTTGATCCCTTCATTCCATTTAGATGAAGAAGGGAATCTATATGTGAATTACCCATAAAAAAGAAACAATTTAAAGGAGAGATCATATGACAGAAGAGTTATTAGGCAATATTAAAGGACCAAAAGGAGATAAAGGAGATACAGGGGCCCAAGGGCCTCAAGGAGTACAAGGTGAAAAAGGAGATCCCTTTTCAATCTATACTACTTATGCTACAGTTTCTGCAATGAATGCGGATAAAGCAAACGTTCCAGAGGGGAAGTTTGTAATGATTGTAAGCAATGTTGAAGATGCAGACAATGCAAAATTGTATGTTAAAGGATCATCAAATTTTACTTTTATAACTGACCTCAGTGGTGCTACTGGTATTCAAGGGCCTCAAGGAGTACAAGGTATTCAAGGAGTTCAAGGAGTAGGTATATCTAGTGTTACATTAGAGTCCACAGTAGGGCGTACTAGAACATATAAAATCCTACTGACTGATGGTACTTTCTCTACATTTACAGTAACTGATGGTGCTGATGGCACTAATGGTACTAATGGTGCTGATGGTGCAAAAGGAGATAAAGGAGATAAAGGGGATAAAGGTGATTATGCAACTTTCCGTGTAGATAGTGCAGGGAATTTGTATGTCACTTACCCATCTTAGTATTTTTAGGGATGATTTAATTGACTGATAATAATAATGAGGAAGTATTGGTAAATTTTAAAAATGTAATGCATCAATGGTATCCTCTCACTACTGAGATGAACTCTGCTATTAATGCTATTGATACAAGGATTGATGATGTTGCTGAAGAAATCTATATGAAAACTGGGTGTACTAATCAACTACGAGATACAGTAGATATAGTTGATTTGGAAACAGAAGTTCAAAATATGTTGGTTAATCTTGGTTTAACTTATGAAGGTTGGCTAAGCGATAATGGGGTGGAAGAGTGCATAGTTTCTGTTGGTCAAAGTTTAGGGTATGATGATGATACTGTTTTCATTGTTCTTGATCATTTCTATTTCTATGATTCCTCCGAGGAGAAAGTTTCCTTGATAAATGATTATAATGTTAAACTTGAGGCTTCTAGCTATAATGTTAACATTGATGGGTCTGTCACATTGACTGCTACCTTAATTGATAAGGTTGGAAACCCAATACCATATCAACCAGTTACATTGTATAGGAACGGTTCTTCGTTAAATTCCGGTATAACGAACGCTAATGGGGTTGTCACTTTCACTACTACTTGCACTAGTTGGGGGATAATAGATTATTCTGTAAATGAAACTCACTGTCAAGTAAATGTGGAAGGTTGGAGATGGACTCAAAACGAAACAACATGGCAAATTGGAAGAAATGCAGATCATGGGATACTCATATTAAAAGGATGGAGTAGTAATGCTCCTACCTCCTGGAAGCAGTTCGGAGGACAAGCATATGCATACGATTTCAGACCAATTGTGAACACATATCAACAGAATGACAGAGTCATATGGATTGTCAATTCAGAGAATGGTACAATCAGTTTAAAATCCACAACTGGCTCTGCAATCAACACAACTGCTTGGTATGGTCAAATCGAGTGGGTAATAAATGAATAAAAGTCCTTGTATTAATTGTGTATTCAATAATCCGAATCATCCTCCTTATTACTGGGATTATGGAGATGAAAACATTGTAATCTGCAGTGTCAAAATGCGTAAAATGAAAGAATTTAAAACAATAAATTAGAGGTAATTCTAAAATGAGAATAAAGAAAAACTTAATCCTTAAAGAAGCAACAGAAATTAAAGGTTTTATTGAAAAAAACAAAAAATTGCCTTTATCATGCACATTAGACAATACTCAACTAAGCGTATATTCAACATGTTATCTGATGTGTGCTGCATTAGAAGATAAGTTCAAATCTGATAATTATAATCTTAGCCCTGTAATAATCTATAACAGCACTCGCTTAACTGACACAATCAATGAAAAGGTTTACAAGGAAGACTACCTTAAGATGGTTAGGAATTTTGTTGATTATTGCCATGATCATAGGCATGTTCCTTCATATATTACCACTCAAAAGTCAAAGACAAAGGTAAGCTTTGAACTGTTCACATATTGTGTCTCTAAAATTGCAAACTACTACAAGGAAAACAAGACTTTGCCAAACTATTGCTTGTTTAATAAGTCGGATTTAACAGTTAAGCAAACCACTACCAAAAATACAAAAACCCGTAAATCCTCATCTACATCAACCAATAAAAAAACAAACAATTGCATAAATCCTTATACCTCAACCCCTCATTTAATGGATGATAACATGGGTCAAGATACAGGTTATGGATGTGCCAACAATGCAGAACAACAAGAATTCTATAAACTGACTGGAAAGATATTCAAGGAATCGGAACTTGCAAAGCTAAGCGGAACCACCACCAAGGGTACTGACCACCAAGGAATCAATACCTGCATAGCAGCAATAGGAAAGAAACTTGGAATCAAACTTACTGTCAAATGGGTTAACTTCAGCGACCTTGGAAATACAATTGAAGAAAGGTTTGAAGCATTGGCAAAGATAATCTGCCAACCCAACAAGGGAGTGATAACCCACATCGCCTATATGAATGGAGGCGAAGAGGAATTCAATCCTAAAAAGAAATCATTTGGGCATTATGAACCGATAAGACAGATTGATGTAAAAGCTAAGACTGTGCAGGTGCTAAACAGTCTTGGTTATAAACGTGCAGATGGAGGATATAAAGGACATTTGCAGAAACGAAGCTTTAAGGTGGAGGCCAGTTACCTGAGAAACACTCCTGGAGGACAGCCTTCAATATGTATAATCACAAAGGGATGATCTAAAATATGAAATGTGAAAATTTTCTTAAAAAGATTAAACTTTCCAACAAACAGAAGCAAATCAATAAGATGTTTGAAGAGGAAGGGTTGACAGATGAAATTTTGAAAAAGCAATTGGAAGTGAACAATGAAAGAAACAAGCTTGATATTCATGACACTAATGAAGTGGTCTATACTGATGATGATGGGAATGAATTTGTACAATAAGGAGGGTTGATTATGGAAAGTTTGAAGATACCATCTAGGATAATGACTTTGATTGTCACATTAGTTATTGCAGGTTTGACTGCTATCTCAACCATGACCCCAGAAGGATTGGCAGCATATTTGCCAAGCGAGTATGCAGGTTACGCTGCACTTATCATAGTCTTTGCAGCAGCACTTGTAAACCAATACTCCGAGGAAAAACGAGTGGAAAGGGCAGAAGAAATAGCCATTTCACACTCAGCCACAGTCCTTGGAACACCTCTTGATGGAGGGATAGTGTTGAATGATGAGTATATCACTCCAGATGATTCAATATCAGAAGCAGAGAATGCTGATGATGTTGATGATGGATGTTAAAAAAATTGAAAAGTGGAAAAAATTAATTAAGGGATGTAAGAAAATTTGTAAAAGGGCCAAGCTTGTAACAATATTTGTTATGGGTTTGGCCCTTTTTTTATTTTTTTTTAAGGAGCCAATGATCATGGTTTCAGAGGAAAGAATCAAAACCAACCTGTTACTGATGGACGAACTCGACATGTGGGAAGAATTCACAGTAAAGGCAATCAATGATGAATGGACACTAAAATACTACAACCACCTAATGAACCTATTGAACAGCCAAGTTGATGCAGGCATCAAATGGTTGGACAGTGAAGAAGCAAGACAACTATTCTACGATGAAGCTGAATATCAGTATGGTTTATTCCAATCACTGGAAGATGAATGGGATACTATCCTAGAAAACAAATACGATAGCATAGAAGCATTACTCCAGGAAGTCTACAATCGTGGAAAATCAAAAGGATACGCTGAAATGCGAGAGCATATTAGATTCACAGACACAGACAAACTAGCCCTGGAATTCGTGACTAGTTATAACTTTGCCTTAATCAGACGATTGGATAATGACACCAGGGAACAAATAAAGAATAACATCACTAGTGCAGTATTATCTGGAGAAAATCCTCGTAGCATAGCACCAAAAATAAGAGACACATTAGGTACACGTCTTGAAGGATCCACATTCACACCAACACAAAGGGCAGTGATGATAGCACGTACAGAAATAAGCCGTGCCCAGAACACAGGAATACTGCAATCCTATGTAAACGAGGGATACACAGAAGTCAAAATACTAACTGCCGAAGATGATAACGTTTGTTACACTTGTTTGACTTATGCTTATGAATTCAACAATGATAATATCATTTATAGTAATCGTGGAGAAGAGAAAGTACATAATATAAAAGAGCTAATCAAAGGAGGATTGTTCCCTCCGTTCCATCCAAACTGCAGATGCACATACCTCAGTGTATGGGAAACAAAAGGAAAACCTTCAGAAAGTCCTGAAGTAATGTATTTAGTTACTGAATCATCAAATTCTAAAAATGGTCAAAAGCAAACTAATGCTATTCAAGAATTTAATAAATTAAAAGATAATCCTAATATTGAATGGACTACAGGAGTAATAGATTTTGAAAGAAAAGAATTGGTTAATGAGAGATTTATAAAATATCATTTCTTAGACACTGACATAACAATATATCAATCAGAACTTAACAAACATATTTCAGTAATAGACATTTTGGAATATTATAAAAGTCTTCCAAAGGAATTAAGGAGCCAATGTAAAACAATTGTGCTATCTAATCAAAGTATCAAAAAGATAATTAATGGTGAAGAGGAATATGTGAGTGGGTTCACTAAAGCAAATTCATTAGATACAATTACAATTTTAAATAAACCCGATATTAATCAAGAAGATGTGGAAAGAAGTTTAATTCATGAGTTATCCCATACTATTGATGGAAAAGATTATGTTTATTCTAATTCTGAAGAGTATGCTAGAATTTATAATAAATGCAAACAGAGACTATTAGATAAAAAGATATATGGAGAAGATAGGGCACATATTAGTTATTATTCAAGAGATTTTACTAATATTGCATTAAATGGTGGAAAAGGAAGCCATAGGCCTTACTCAGAAGATTTTGCAGAATGTGTAGTTGAGTATATTGCCAATCCATATCATTTGTTTCAAATGTTTCCTGAAAAAGGAGATTATATTAATAACATATTACATAAATATTCACAAGAGGAAATTAAAAAGTTAAAGGGGCAAAAGTAGTATGATAATTAATCCATCAAATTTTAGAAAAGATGTTTTTCATTTCCCCAATAATATGGCTATTAAAATTGATTTTGGGGTTCTTGATTATGAATTTCGTGATCCTTATATTGCAGGTTTTGAAAGGTTTATGGGGCCTTCTAGGAGATCCCAATTATTTTCTGGAAATAAATTAATCACAGAAATTATTGAGGATAACCCAGAGTGTCCATCTTTAGAAGAAAGTAAGAGGTTAGCAGAAAATAATATTCGGAGAGGAGAAGAATTCGAAAAAATCATCAATTTTCCGGATGGAAAAACTTTTAAAGTTGAATACTGGAAAACACCGCGAAGTAAAGGAAATAACTTAAGTATTTACACTGCAAAAGTTAGGAAATATTTTTTATATGATGTTGATGGTAGTTTGATTTCTGAAAATGTTGAACGTAATCCTCATTTTATTGATGATTCGGTTAAAGCAACACCATATGTTCTTGAAGATGGTTTTTTAGATTAATTTTTTCTTTTTAACTATTTTTTGTTACCAAATGATCACCAACAACATCACTAATTTTTTCTATTTAAAATAAATCAATAAGTTTATACTATTCTAAAAACATAATATTTATATAATTGTAAAACATTAAATGTTTTACATTTTTTTTATTGAAGGGATACATATGTCATATGAAAAACTTTCAGAAGAAGAAATTAAAGAAGTATTTAGAAAACTTAATATAAATATTGGATTTGAAGAGGAGGATACAAATTTTGAAGTTTGGCAAGTTCCACCTATTAAAAAAGGTTCAGGAATTTATTCAAAAGTATATTAATTTAGGAGATGATGCTATACCCTCAAGAGTTTTCATAAAAAATGAAGAAGGCACACCTATAGATCATATAAAGAAATATGTGAATTTATTACATGATCACACAAAACGAAATGTTGTTATATATTATTCTGGATGGTTATATATGTCTTCAGATTTACCAGTTGGTATAAATGATTTAGATATGAATGGATTTATGGCTATGTTTTATGGTTTAGATTCTTCAAAAGGTTTAGATTTAATTTTACATACTCCAGGTGGGGATGTGGCAGCCACTGAAGCAATTATTACTTATATTTATAAAAAATTCAATGGAGATGTTAGAGCCATAATTCCTCAGTTAGCAATGTCTGGTGGGACCATGATTGCATGTTCCTGTAAAGAAATTATTATGGGTAAACAATCAAGTTTAGGGCCAATAGATCCACAGTTTAAAAATCTCCCTGCTCAAGGAGTATTAAATGAATTTGAAAAGGCTAAACAAGAGATATATGACAATCCTTCTTGTATTCCTTTATGGCAGTTAATTATTAAGCATTATACTCCTACACTATTAGGGTCTTGCCAAAATGGGATTGATTGGGCTAATGAAATATTTGAGGGGAGTCTTTCAAGAAATATGTTAAAAGGAGAATCTGAAGAACATATTAAAAAAGTTGTTAAACTTTTTAGTTCACAAGATAATACAAAAGCTCATGATAGACATTTATCTATTGATAAATGTAGGGAATATGGATTAAATGTTAGTTCATTGGAAAAGGATAATGTTCTTCAAGATTATGTTTTATCTATTCATCATTCCTGTATGGAACTTTTTGAACAGAGTAGTCCTTTAAAAATTTTTTGTAATCAATTCAGTGAATTCTTATTTTTTTCAAAATAATGTGAATTTTTCTTTTTTTATTTTTTACTTATTTTTTTTTAATTAGTGATTTTATTATAATTTTTATCTATATAATAAGTTGCTTTTTTGATAGTTTTTTATAGGATTAATTATATAAATTTTTATATAAAATGTACTTTGGGGATATGTTTATATTTAATAAAATTTAGTAATTTTTATAAAAAATAGTTATCCTTAAAAAAAGTAATGTCTAATTTGATAGAAAAATATGTGAATCTATATTAAAAAAAAATAATCTTAAAAAATAAAAATAAGAAAGTATTATTTAATTAAATAATACTTATGAATGCCATAAACCGTGGATGTTACAATATTCAATAGCTTTTACATCTTCCACTTCTGCATTTACATCGAATACTGCTTTAGGTTCATCACCTGGTTTTAAGTTTGCGCGGTATACTTGATCTCCTACAATCAATTCAACAAAATTAATGTAATGTTCTTCTAACATAGGGTGTGCTTCTTCTCCCATGGTTACGACAATTTTGCCATCTTCTTTAGTGATTACAGGGATGTGTTTGACTCCGCCTTCTGGTAATTGTCTAGGTTCTAAAAGTTCCATTGCTTCTCCACAGCAAACTAATTCTCCAGCACCTTCAACAATAGCTTCAACCATGTTTCCACAATGGTTACATCTGTAAATTTCATTAATTTTAACCATATCATTACCTCCAAATAATAATTAATCTTATTTTGTTCTTTTCAATATTTAAAGTTTTATAAAATGTTTTATTAAATTAAAACAGTTATCTTTTCATAGCTTGGATTTAAGGTTTTTTTTCATTTTTATTTGTTTTGGCTTATAAATTATAAAATGATTTATAAAAACTTTTTATATTTGTAATTATATAAATATAAACTAAGAAATTAAAATTTCAATTAAAGTTTTCTATTATTTGAGATTGATTGATTTCAGGTCATATTTCAATTATTATTTGGGATTGGTTAATTTCAGGTTCTATTTCAATTATCTAAACTTTTTTATACTTTATTTGAAATTTTATTAAATTAAAAAATTAGAATTAATTAAATTGAAATTAGGCATTGGAATTCAAAGATTGCTTTAAAATATATTCTTTAATATAAAATAAAAATAAATTTGATGCCTAGGATTAAGCGATGTGAGAGTATGAGTTTAATTATTGCTTATGTTGGAAAGAAAGGATGTGTAATGGCAGGAGATAAAAGGAGAATTGCCTACTTTGGTTCTAAAGAGGAACGTGAACTTTTAGAACAGGAAATTTACTCAGGTGAAATAACTAGTGATGAGGGCTTATATGCTAGAGCAGAGGAACTTGGAATAAGCTTGAAAGTTACAGATGATGCAACAAAGGTCAAAAGTGTGGAGAATGTTGCAGTAGGGGAAGTCAGCTCAAGAGGGACTATGGAAACCAAAAGAAAAAGAATTTATGGAACAACAAATGGTTTTCAGATTATTGAACTTACCGGTTCTGAAATTGTCAATACCAAAAGGGGAGAGTCTTCAATAATAGTATTTGGAAATAAGATTACAAAATCTTTAGCTAATGACATGCTTAAAAAAAGATGGAAACCTAGCTTTAGTCTAAAATATATGGGAGATATATTTGGACAGATAATTGAGGATATCTCTAAAAAGACTCCTTCTTTAGGCACTAAATATGATGTGGTCATCCAACAGAATAGTTTATCTAAGGATAAAGTTCAGGATTATTTGGATGAGGTTGTTGAAAGGGATGTAAACCTCTTGGCCAAGTTCAGAACTAAACTTAGAGAAGATTTATTGAAACAAAATGAAACAATTAAATTGGCTTCCACCATTATTGAAGAAGGTCCTGTAGGCATTGTTGATTCAATTGATGAGAAGATGATTCAAGTAAAATTAAATCCTGATGTCAGGGCATTTGATATTAATTGGAAACTTCTTGCAAAACCTGGTGAAAATGTCATCATGTTTGTTGAAGGTGATGATGAGCCTTTATTAAAAGATCAGGTTGTCATAGAAAATGAAGTTTTATGCATTAAACGCAATAAGGCTAATTTAAAATGTGATATTATATTATGTCATCTTAAATAGATTTGGTTATTATAAGGGAAAATTATTGTTTATAAAAGGTGACATTAATGAAAATAACTTTTTTAGGCTCTGGAGGTGGCAGATTTGCCACCATTAGTCAAAAGAGAATGACTGGGGGCTTTAGAATTGATGATTTTGGTGGAAAAAATTATCAAGTAGACCCAGGTCCAGGAGCGCTTGTAAGGTCTTATCAGTTTGGTGTAAATCCTACAAAAATAGATGGCGTTTTTATTTCACATTCCCATACAGACCATTATAATGATGCTGAAATATTTATTGAAGCGATGACAAGGGGAATGACTAAGAATAATGGAATAATTATGGGTAGCCGGACCATTTTTGAAAAGTATCAGCGTTGGGGTCCTGCAATCTCAAATTATCATAAAAGCAATTCTAAAAATTTGATTTTAGTTCCCAATAAGATTGCACGTTTCCCTTCATTTTCCATAAAGGGAACCGATACCCAGCACGGCGACCCTACTGGTGTAGGTTTCCAAATAGAGAATAATGGATTTAAGATTTCTTATACTTCAGACACCGGATATTTTGATGAGTTGGCAAAATATCATAAGAATGCAGATATTTTAATAGGAAGCGTTTTAAGGCCTGGAGCAAGATCTATTAAGGGACATATGTGTACAAATAATTTTATAGACCTGGTCGAACAGGTAAAGCCAAGTTTAGCGATCATGACCCATTTTGGCTTTAAGATGATTGCTGCAAATCCTGTTGAAGAGGCAATAAGAGTTTCTAAAAAGACAGGCGTTAGAACATTGGCGGCATTTGATGGTATGAGGGTGGATATTAATGAGAAGCATCCTGAAAGGTCTAAGATGATTCGTCTAAAAGATAGATTTGCCAATAGGTTAAAGCAAGAAGAAGTTTTTTCTCTTAATTTCGAGGCAAAACCGAATAAGAAAAGGAATAATAAGAAAAATAATTATCAAAATTAAGCTGGTTTTTTACTTTTTCTTTTTTTCTCTTTATG
>JAUNXF010000066.1 GCA_030539935.1 Methanobrevibacter sp. | reverse complement strand
GTGATGAAATCGTATTTCTCTTTCAATTCAGTTAATTTTTTAAGGAAGTATTCACCCATTTCCTTACTGTGCTCTACAAGGTTTTCCTCTTCAAATACATCAAAGACAGCATTAGCTGCAGCACCTGCAAGTGGACTTCCTGCAAAGGTTGTACCATGGTCACCAGGTACAAAACCGCCCGCCACATCCTCTTTTGCCAAGAATGCCGCCATTGGGAATCCTCCACCAATACCTTTAGCTACAGTCATGATATCTGCATCTATGCCGAACAATTCATGAGCAAATAAAGCACCGCATCTTCCGAAACCGGATTGCACTTCATCCACAATGATTAAAACTCCTTTTTCCTTACATAAGTCATTCAATCCTTTGTAGAACTCTTCACTTGCTACATGAACTCCACCTTCACCTTGAACTGGCTCGATAATGATAGCAGCAGTGTTTTCAGTGATTGCTTCCTTTACACTGTCCAAATTGCCGAATTCAACTTTCTTGAATCCTCTTGGCAAGTTTTCTGTGTAAGGTGCACTGTATTCTGGGTGATCGGTTACAGATAATGTCAAGAAAGTTCTTCCGTGGAATGAGTCACCACAGAACAATACTTCATGCTTGCCGCTGTATTTGATTGCAAGCTTAAGTGCTCCTTCATTTGCTTCAGCACCGGAGTTTGCAAAGAAGATTCTGTCAAAATTGGTTGCATCCACCAATCTTTTAGCATAAAGGGTAGCAGGTTCATTATAGTAAATGCTTGAAATGTGAATGAGCTTTTCAGCTTGATCTTGAATAGCTTTCACAAGCTTAGGATGATTGTGACCTAAACAGTTTACAGCAATTCCTGCTAAAAAGTCCAAATACTCGTTGCCGTCAATGTCCCATACCTTAATCCCTTCTCCATGGTCAAGCACGATTGGGACTCTGTTGAATGTATTAATGAAATATTTATCTTCAATGTCAATGATTTCTTGTGTATTCATAAATAAAAACTCCTAATTTTTAAAATTATTTAGTCAGATTGAAATGTTTTAAATAATTGACTAATAAATCAATTGAAAAAGTTATAATAATTTAACACAATTATATTTATAGTTTATTATATAAAAAAATAAGTAATGGAATAAGACATATGGAATTAGAAATGTAGTGATAAGAAATAGGATAAATTCCATAATGTATTACATATTATATTTGGATTGATTATATGGCAAAAATTATTCTCGGTAAAACTGGACTAAAGATAGAAAAGAACGGTTTTGGAGCTCTCCCTATTCAAAGGGCTTCATTTGATGAAACTAAAGAGATCGTTCAAAAGGCTTATGCTAATGGAATTAACTTTTATGATACTGCAAGAGCATACACCGATAGTGAAGAAAAGCTAAACTATGCTTTTGAAGGATTCAATGAAAAGTACCCGAGGGAAAGCATAATAATAGCTACAAAAACCCAAGGGGAAAACAGGAAGGATATTGAAAAGGACATTAAAGTAAGCCTTGACAATCTCGGCACTGATTACATTGACCTTTATCAAATCCACAACCCATCATTCTGCCCTACTGAAGGTGATGGAAGCGGAGCATATGATGCATTATTCGATCTCTATGATGAAGGAATCATAAGACACATCGGCTTTACCTCCCATAAGGCAGAGCTTGCTAAGGAAGCTATTGAAAGCGGATTATACGAAACCATCCAATTCCCATTCTCTTACCTTACAGGTCCAAAGGAACTTGCTATTGTTGAAATGGCAAGAGCAAATAATGTGGGATTCATTGCAATGAAAGCAATGAGTGGAGGATTGATTGGGAGCTCTAAAGCAGCTTACGCTTACATAAATAGCTTTGATAATGTGGTTCCTATCTGGGGAGTTCAAAGAATGTCTGAACTTGATGAGTTCCTATCCTATATGAAAGATGAACCAACTCTTGATAACGAATTGGAGGAAATCATCAAAAAGGAAAGAGAGGAATTGCAAGGAGATTTCTGCAGAGGCTGCGGATACTGCATGCCTTGTCCTGAAGGAATTGAAATATTCCAATGCGCAAGAATGTCCTTATGGATTAGAAGATTCCCATCAGCTCCAAGTCTCACTCCAGAGTCTCAAGAAAAGATGAAAAAGATTGAAGAGTGCACTGAATGCAGGCAATGCGTAAGCAGATGCCCATACGAATTGGACATCCCAGAACTCTTGAAGAAAAACTATGAAGACTACAAAAAGATATTATCTGGCGAGATAAAAGTAGATTAATTTTAATTTAAAATAGTTTAAATATTAAGTAAAATAAATTATAAATAGTATTTTTTAAAAGATGTTTTAAAAATATGTTTTAAACAACTGAAAAAATAACTAATCATTAAAAAGTGAAACGTGATTATAATGAAAAAAGCAATTATTGAAACTGAAAAAGGAGATATCGTATTGGAATTATTCCCTAATGAAGCTCCTGGAACTGTAGCAAACTTTGAAAAATTGGCTAATGAAGGATTTTATGACGGATTAACTTTCCACAGAGTAATTCCTAACTTTGTAATTCAAGGTGGATGTCCTATTGGTAATGGTACCGGAGGACCAGGATACACCATTAAATGTGAAACTGAAGGAAATCCTCACAAGCATGGAACCGGTGCATTGTCCATGGCTCATGCAGGTAAGGACACTGGTGGAAGCCAATTCTTCATCACCCACAGTCCACAACCTCACTTAGATGGTGTTCACACCGTATTCGGACAAGTTATCGAAGGTATGGATGTTGTAAACGCTATCCGTGCTGGAGACAAAATGTTAAAAGTAACCGTTCAAGGTTAAATCTTAAATTAAAGCAGTTTTTAACTGCTACTCTTCTCTTTTTTTATAAATTTCTATAATTCTATGATTAAATTTTCATATGAAATTTTTCCCGTTGCATCAATTAAAAATTTTTTACCATATTTACTTGTCATTAAATTTAAGAACAAAACATTTATATATCTGTTTGTTCAAAATATGAATTGTAATTAGAAAAGCCCGAGAGCTATTAATCTAAGGAAAAAAATGTTTAAATAAACAATTAAGAACAATGAAAATTAAGATATGTAAAAAAGAGGTGAAGATATGCCAAATTGTCCAAGATGCGGTTCAGAAGCAATTGAAGAAATCAATCCAAACACTTACAAATGCCATGAATGTGGTTACATAATCAGAAATCCAGATGATCTCGATTTAGCAGAAGAAGAATACGGTCTTTATCAATAGCTAAAAATTAAGATGCTATACCAAAAAATCCACATATAAAAGGGGGTGATTATGTGGTTTCATGTCCTGCCTGTTGGTGTCCAGTTGTCTATAAAATGTGTAAGGGAACTTATCAGTGCATGGAATGCGGTTATGTATTTGATGTTGAAGAAGATGAGGATGAGGATTAATTGATTAATTACAATAATAAACGGATACACAATATAAAATAAAAATTATAAATAAATTAATAAATTAAAATAATGGAAAGGTGAAAAAATGGAATATGAAATACAAGGTGGAGCATTCCCTATTGTAATATGCACATTGCAAAGAGGGGAAACCATGAAAAACGAAACCGGTGCAATGTCCTTTATGACTTCTGAAATGAAAATGGAGACCAATACTGGGGGAGGCCTCTTGAAGGGACTTGGAAGAGCATTATCTGGAGATTCAATATTTTTAAACTTCTTTACTGCACAGGCAGATAACCAAAAAATAGGATTTTCAGCACGCACCCCTGGAAAAATCTTCCCAATAAAGTTAGATGGAACCAATACAATAATCGGCCAGAAAAATGCATTCTTGGCTGCAGAAGAAGGGGTTGACCTTGACATTTACTTCAGAAATAAGATAGGTACAGGAATCTTTGGTGGTGAAGGATTCGTTCTTCAAAAATTCTCTGGTGTTGGAATGGCATTCATAGAAATTGATGGAGAAGTCATTGAACGTGAATTGGCACCTGGAGAACAATTATTATTAGATCCGGGACACCTTGCTGCAATGGATGAAAGCGTTGGCTTTGACATTGAAAGGGTCAAGGGAGCTAAAAACATATTGTTCGGTGAAGGACTCTTCTTTGCCAGATTGACCGGCCCTGGAAAAGTTTGGATTCAAACCATGCCAATCAGCAAATTGGCACAAGCAATCATCCCATTCCTGCCAACATCCAATGTAGGTGGCGATGGATTGGTAGGAGCATTATTTGAATAGATAAACTTCCTGACTTTTTTTGAATATTTTAACTTTAAAATATTCCTTTTTATTCTTTTTCTTTTTTGGCTTATTTTTAATTTATAAGAGCAACTAATTTTCAATTAATTAAAACATAAACTCCCAGCAGTATAATAAGCAAAATCACATTTAAAACAGTGAATACAATCAAATATCTGATTTTAAACTCATGAAACTCTCTAACAAGTATCTTATATGAGATGAGATTGGCCATAGATGCAATGAGAGTACCAAGACCACCAATATTGATTCCAACAATAATGGCTTCATAATTAGTGCTGAAACCGCTTAACAATATTGCAGCAGGAACATTTGAAATGACTTGAGATGCTAGAACTCCCCAAAGAACCTCATTTCCAAAAATCCACTTCTTGAAGAATAGATTAAAAAATGGAATGTTTTCCAGATTTCCAATCAGTATGAAAAGTGCAATGAAAGTCAGAAGCAGGAAGTAGTCAACACCAAGGAACACTCTCTTAAGGAAATCCTTCTTATTCACCTCAATTTTGCTCATTTTAGGCAAAGTGACATCATCCCTTGGAATGAAGAACGATGCTATAATCAAAAATGCTACAGCAACAATTATATAAGGCAATAGAAGCAAGAAGAATGATAGAAATGGAATGTGTGACACTGTATACATGACAATATTATGTGGAGCACCAATTGGAAGAACCATACAGCCAACATTCGCTGCAATGGTTTGCAGGCTAACTGTCAATATGACCAAATCAATCCTATCTACCTTAATCAATGCCAATATGCTGAATGGCACAAAGATAATCAATGAGACATCATTTGTAATGAATATTGAACTGAAGAAACATGTGAAGACCAAAAACAATACAAGAGCTCGGGTATTCTTTACCTTAAGCAATAGCTTGCGGACCAATATCTCAAAGACAGACAGATTCTTTAGAATCTCAACAAAAACCATTATGACAAAAAGAAGTGTGATTGTTTCCCAATTGATGTAATTGAAGTAATTTCCATTTGGAAAAACAAAGAAGCAGGAAACAATGGCTAAAACAAGGGATATTGAAAAGATTATTTCCTCTTTAAAGAAGTTAAAAATTCTATCTGTCAAGTTGTTCATAATATTATTTTAGTGAATGTGTTTAATAAAGTTTTAAAAAAAGAAAAAGAAAGAGGAATGATTAAAGATCATCCCTTTTTTTAAGTCGGCCTATCTGTATTGAACTTGTCTTTAGACCTCACTCCTACCAATGAAGCGAATATTGCAAGGATACATGCAACTGTACATATTCCGCAAATGGTTTGGGATGCCTGCACGACCATTCCAGCATACTTGGTAGCAAGTGGAAGGCTTCCCATGACCCATGCAAATACAAGAGTCAAAAGACCTAAGCTCATGGTCTGGCCGATTGTCCTCATTGTTGCCTGTGAAGCGGAAGCTGTCGGAGCATCCTTTGGCGGAACGGAACTCATGATTGCATTCATGTTTGGAGATGAGAAGAGTCCCATACCAATACCCTGCAATATCATGGCTATCACTACAAGGTAAATTGGAGTGTCTCCGTTCAGGAATGTAAGGATTAAAAGGGCTACAGTGGCAATTCCCATACCAAGGGCAGCCAATTTCTGAGGATGTATCCTATCAGACAGCTTTCCAGAGTTTGGAGCCATGATTGCCATGATGATCGGTGTGATGATCAAGATCAAACCAGCCATTTGGGCATTCCATCCCCTGACATATTGGAAGTGATAATTCAATATTGTTGTTACCACCATTACTGCTATGTAACTGCATAATGCTGCAACATTTGATGAAGTGAACTTCTTGTTTTTGAATAGATTCATATTGAATACTGGAGATGTCTGCCTAAGCTCATAAGCTCCAAATACTACAAGAACTATAAGTCCTGCAAGGGTCAATATAAGACCAGTGCCTGTTGTCAATGTTGTAAATCCATAAATGAATGCCAAAATACCTATACCATACAGGATGGATCCAATTTTATCAATCTTATCATTTTCATATGTCTTCCATTCACCATCGATTTTCCAAATCATCAGTGCAATGCAAAGAACCAGGAATGGAATTACAAAGTAGAACATTGATCTCCATCCTAAATTATGTACCAGGAATCCACAAATTACCGGAGACAATGATGTTGCCAAGTAAACGCCAGTGACTGTAAATCCTAACGCCTTACCTCTGTTTTGAGGCTTGACGGCATGTACAACCATAGCCATTGCAGACACATTCAGGAATGCAACGCCTGCACCTTGAAGGGCACGGAAAAATATGAATGATTCAGTTGAAAATGAAAGCACTGCACCTATTGAAGCAATCAGGTAAACGAAGACTCCTCCAAGCAAAGACTTTTTGACACCAAACTTACCTGAAATCTGCCCTGCAGGAACTGTGAACAAAGCCACCACAAGGAAGAATATTGTAGGAACCCAGTTTTGAATCACATTGTTCATTGCAAACTCCTGTGCAATGGCTGGAACTCCTATAATGATACCATTTGATAAAAATACTGCAAAAAATGATGTAATGAACGACACCGCCACTACAATTGTTTCCAAATCAAATTTCATAACAATCCCTCTTAATTAAACTATAATTATTATTCTCTCCTAAAATGCAATGAATAAATAAAATAAAATAAAAATTAAATGATTATATTGCTTTTGTATTGAATTCATCCTTGGATTTGATACCTACAAGTGATGCAAATATTGCAATTACACATATGATTGTACAGATTATGCAAACGATTTGAGAGGCCTGAACGACCATTCCAGCATACTGGGAAGATATCTTCAAGCTTCCCATGATCCAAGCAAAGACAAGTGTAAGCAAACCTAAGCTCATGGTCTGACCGATTGTCCTCATTGCAGACTGTGCTGCAGATGCATTTGGAGTCTCATTTGGAGGGACAGAACTCATGATTGCATTTGTGTTCGGAGTTGTGAAGAGCCCCATTCCTATACCCTGCAAGACCATGGCAAGAACGATAAGCCAAATTGGAGTGTTTGCATCCAAGAATATTAAGATGAACAGCGCTACAGTTGCAATGGACATACCAATGGCTGCCAATTTCTGAGGATGAATCCTGTCAGACAATTTTCCTGAATTAGGAGCCATAATCGCCATGATGATAGGTGTGACTATTAAGATAAGCCCTGCCATTTGGGCATTCCATCCTCTAACGTATTGGAAATGATAATTCAATATTGTGGTAAGGGATGCAACTGCAAGATAGCTGCATAATGCCGCAACATTTGATGAAGTGAACTTCATGTTCTTGAACAATCTCATATTGAATGCAGGAGTGTTAACTCTTGTTTCATAATATGCAAAGACAATGAGCAGGATAAATCCTATGGCTACACAAATTTTGCCCATAGTGGTCATTAGACTTGTAAATCCATAAATGAACAATAGGATTCCGATTCCATATATGATGTAACCTATTGAATCGATCTTATCGTTTTCATATGTCTTCCAATCCCCTGGAATCTTCAAGACCATAAGGGCAATACAAATCAGGAAGAATGGAATTGTAAAGTAAAACATTGCCCTCCATCCTAAGTTATAAACCAGGAAACCACATATTACCGGAGACAATGACCCTGCCAGATAAACTCCTGTTACAGTCAAACCTAAAGCCTTCCCTCTGTTTTGAGGCTTGATGGCCTGCACCACCATAGCCATGGATGCAACATTTGAAAATGCTCCGCCTATGCCTTGAATTACTCTAAAAAACAAAAATGATTCTGCAGAAAATGATAAGCATGCTCCCACTGAACCAACTATGAAGATTAAAACACCGATCAATAATGATCTCTTTACACCAAACTTACCTGACAATTGCCCTGCAGGAAGTGTGAATATTGCTACAACCAAGAGAGCAATAGTGATTATCCAATTTTGAACAACATTATTCATTCCAAACTCACTTGCAATGGCTGGAATTCCAATGACTATCCCTGCAGCTAAAAACACAGCAAAAAATGCTGTGAGAAATGATACAAGCAACACAGATGTTTCTGAATCAAATTTCATTTTATCACTCTTTAAAATAAAAATTATTGAATTAAATATTATATGAATTAAATATTATAAAATAGCTGAAATCATAAGTCTTCAGTTAATTTCATTCCATTAATAGCTATTTCCTTAATTCTTTCAATGACTTCACCATCTTCTTCTGTTATTCCCACTTCCTTTTCCCAATCCTTGGAAATCTGCCTGACTTTAGGAACAAGCTCATCACCTTTGGAAGTGGTCTTTAACATGTACTTTCTTCTGTTTTCCGGATTGACTTCCCTTTTAATGTATCCTTCATCCTCTAATTTCCTTAATGATTTGGCAATGTTTCCCTTGCTTTGACCAGACATTGTCACCAAATCATCCTGTGAAATGTTTGGATTATCATAAATCATCATAATGTATCTTATTTCATGACCTAAATCAAATTCTGCTATCTTTGACTTCAAGTATTTGAAATGATTCTTGGATAAGTTATGAATCCATGCAATCAAAGGAGAACTATCCATTATTCCTTGAAAGCTTTCACTTTCCATAATTTCACCATAAGCAAATTATTAAAAATTTTTCAGATATTTAATTATAAGTTAGTTATGGTATATAATTGTTTCTTTTGAAACA
>JAUNXF010000014.1 GCA_030539935.1 Methanobrevibacter sp. | reverse complement strand
TTTTAGAACCTTAAATGTATTATATTTTGAATTTAGGTGTAAAAATAGTGAAATTTCTCTTAAAATATCATATTAAAAATTGTTTAAATAAATATTTTTGCAAGAAATTCTTGCAAAATAAAAAAAAGTTTTAAGGTGTTTAATGTTAATTTAAAAATATTAAAAAAGATTAAAAATTAATTTAATCTTTTTTTAAAGGTTTGAGATATATAGTTCGAAGTTAATTTATTAAATATAAATTTATTCGATGTCTATTTTGGTTTTTGGAATTACTCTTTTTGGAATTGTTACGAATAAAGTTCCATTTGTGTGTTTGGCAGTGATTTCTTCTTTAACGATGTCAGATGCTAAACTTACAGTTCTTTCAGCTTCACCTTCTTTGATACCAGAAATAATTAAGGTTGCTGGATCTTCTTCAGTAGCTTCAATCTTCTTCAAGATGTTTTCAAAGCAAGCTTTGATGGTAACTGAATTGTTGGTTGCTTCAATGGAAATGTCTTCTTTTTCGATACCTGCCAAGTAAGCTTGTAAGTAGTAGAAATCTTTGGTTTCTGCTAAGTCAATACTGATTTTGTTGGAAATAGCAGTTTCTTTGTAGCCTTGGTATCTGGAATCGAAATTCTTTTGAAGAGCTTTCATTGCAATGATGGTGTCATCAATGGTTTTGCTGAGGTTTTCACCAACTTTACCTGCAACATCTTTACTTTTGTTTAAGGTTTCGTCGAGTTTTTCTTTATTGGCTTCGTTTCTTGCTTCAGCTTTAGCTTTGAGTTTTTCAGCTTTTTCTTTTAATTCGTCAGATTTGGAAGCTTCAACTTCTACTTCTACTTCTTCAAATTCTACATCAATGTCTTCTTTTACATCTTCAGGCATTTTAATATCTCCTTTACATTATTTTTTTAAAATTCACAAAATTTGTACCTATGTTTTATAGATAAAAATTTTTATAAATTATAAACAAGATCTGAAAGTTGATTTATAAGTTTATAATAATTTTAATTAAAACTTAGTGTACATTTATGTCTAATGTATACTATATCACTCATATCTTATAAATATTTCTATGAATTGTATACATTTTATTTATTTAGTATACGAAATTCTTAATTTTTTCAAGTTTTTTCAATGATTTTTCAGATTTTAAAAAAATTTGGAATTTTTTAGTATACTTTTTGTTCATAATGTATACTAGTAATTCATTACTTATAAACTTTTCTATTTTAGTTAATAAAAGTTACTAAAAGTTTTAAAAAAAATTTATTTAAAAATAGGGTAAAGATCAAATAATAATCAAATAAAATAAAAGTTAAAAAAATAAGAGTTTCAATAATTTTGGAAATTCAAAAAAAGAAAAAAGTGGATGATGATTTAGGTCAAGTCGAAATAGTGTTCATCATCAAAATCTTCATCTTCAATTTCTTCAATTCTCTCTCTTTTTTCCACTTGCATAATCAATTTAATGATTTCATCAATGCCCTCTCCCTCTGCAGCTGAGATGAGCAATGGATTATCGCATTTGTCAATGTATTGTTGGATATAATCATGTCTTATGCCATCATACTCAGCAATGTCCATCTTATTGAATAGGTAGATGATAGGTGCATCAAATACATTCTGAATCTCTTCCAATAGATTGTATTGGTTTTCCAGAAGGTATCCGCAGGTTTCAGATCCATCAAAGATAAACAGTATTGCATCTGCCAGGTGTTCAAGAGCGACCATAGCATTCATTTCAATGTCATTCATGTCTCCAATAGGCCTATCGAGCAGACCTGGAGTGTCAATGATTTGGTAATGTTGCCATTTTTTCTCAAAGTGTCCAATTTGGATACCTTTTGTAGTGAATGGATAGTTTGCCACTTGAGGTTCTGCATCAGTGATGTGGGTAAGCAATGTTGATTTTCCCACATTTGGAAAACCAGCTATTACAATGCTTATTGCATCAAAGTCAACAGTAGGCATGTTCCTTAAGGCCTGCTTTGCAAAATCCAGGAAATCAAGGTCCTTCTCAATCTTATGCACAACTGAAGAGATTCTTCCGTAGGCCTGTTTTCTAAGGCCAGTTGCCCTTTCAGATGATGATTTTCTTATTTTAGCACCATATTCCTTTTCGAGCTGTGTAATAATACCATAAGCCCAATTAAGTGCACCTAATGCCTGCTTGAAATCATCCACACCTACAGTGATGTCAATGTAATCCTGATAGAATTCAGGAAGCTCTTCGATTTCAGGGGTGCGGTCCAAAATCATCTTAAGCCTATCCTTAATGACTTGGCATGCTGTAATCACTCTGGTTTCTTCAATACGTTTGCCCTTTAGGTGTTTAGGCATCTTTTCTCCCCTTCTTAAATCAGCTGCCTTCTTTCCTCTTCTAAATCCTTTATCTAATAATTCATCTGGGGTTGGAATAGTTGGTAACATCATTTTCTATCACCGTGTAATCATAATAAGTAATTTTTTAATAATTTAATAATTTTAAAAATTTTAATTAATAATTAATTATATATTGAAGGTAACTCACTTAAGGATATTCATGATTCATTGTCAATGTCGTTTCTCGATTGGATTTTGTGAATGTCAATGTTTGTTTCTAGAAGGTTTTAATATTTTTATAATTTAATAAGAATAAATCTATTGTTTAAGTTAATACTTTTATTAGAAGCTTTATTTAAATATTTGCCCTTGGAATTTGTATACTTTTGTATTTTCATCCAGCCATGCATCTGGTCGGAGTCCTGCTTTCATGCAAGTGTGGGATAGGAATTCCTCTTTATCCATATTGTGTTCTGGAGCCACTTGAGGCAAAAGGAGTCCCCTATAGAATCCTCTCTCTACAATCAACCCATCTTCTCCAATAATGATATTGTCTAAATAGTCAATAGCTTTTTCAACTTCAATGAGTGCAGGTTTTGTCAAGACAGTAATTTCATATTCAAGGCAGTCCAATTCACTTTCATCAACACTTGGAAAACGTGGATCTCTCATTGCTGCAGATATTGCAGAATCAATTACCGCATCAATCAATGGATAGATAGGTTCAGGGTAACCGATGCATCCTCTAAGATTGTTGTGTTTGTTAAGTGTTACAAAAACGCCAAGTTCCTCATGCATATAGTCAGGACAATCTGAAGGTGTGTCAATTTTTCTGTTTTCCTTAACATATGTTTCAATGGCATCTCTTGCTAGGTTGAGTAAATATTTTCCATCATCTTCATTCAGCATTTTTTCACCTTCAAATTTTTGAATAAATTTTTTTATTAATATTTTTTTAATTTTTTAATTTCAAAAAGAATTTTCTAAAAATTCTAGAAATTATTTTTAAATTTTTTCTAAAATTTATCTAAAATATAATTTTTCAACTGCTTACCATATATCTCTTTTTATCAATTTGTTTACTATTTGTTATGAATCGTTTATTTTAATTCTAGCTTCAATTAAATTGATAGTTAAAAAAATATTTTATTAAAATAATTAATTTTATTCATAGTAAATTATGCAAAGTAATTTTCACTAATTTTACTATGATATTTGGTTGATTTAGCTGCTTCCACCTACCATTGCATTCATGATTCTGGTGTGTGGTCCACCATCACCGACTGGTGCAGTCTGTCCACCTTTGCCACAGTAGCCAACACTAAGCTTGAAGTCACTTCCTATTCCATCAACAGACTTGAGTGTTTCAAGAATATTTCCTGATAATGAAACATCCCTGAAGTGATCTTTAAGTTCGCCATTTTCAATCTTGTATGCTTCAGATGCATTGAATTGGAAAATTCCCTTGCCTGTGTCAACTTGACCTCCTCTTGAGCCCTTGAGATAGATTCCATCATTGATGTCTTCAATAAGCTCTTCAAAGCTTAAGTCACCTGGTTCGAGGAAGGTGTTGCTCATTCTTACAATAGGCTGGTCGCTGATTGATGACCTTGCATTGCCTGTAAGTGGAATGTTCAGTTTGCCTGCACTTTCCCTTGATGTGAGGAATGATACAAGCTCTCCATTCTTGACAAGCTGGTTCTTTCTGGTCTTCACTCCTTCAACATCATAAGGATAGTATCCGAACCCGTCCTTATAGCTTGAATCGTCATAGATGTTTACAATGTCTGATCCTATCTTCTTGTTCATTTGGTCATGCAATATTGAGTCGTCTTGAAGAACTAAATCTGCCTCTACAGCATGACCTACAGCTTCGTGAATGAACACTCCAGTCAGGTTATTGTCTGCTACGATTGGGAATCTTCCAGAAGGTGCCGGTGCAGCATCCAAGAGTTCAGTTGCCTTTTCACCTATCTTTCTTCCAAAGGATTCTATGTCTGCATCCTGCAAGACTTCAAAACCTTTCACTCCGCCTAAGCTTCCGTGATTGAATTGGATCAGTTCTCCATTTGAAGCGACAGCATTAAGTGCAAGCGCAACTCTGGAACTGTCCACAATGATTGTGCTTCCTTCAGTGCTTACAAAGGCAGTTTTGCTTTCACCGTCTGAATAGCTGACGGTTGTGCTAACTACCTTCCCTACATTGCTTGCCTTGTTGGCCTCTTGAATAAGTTCCTTTTTGTCTTCAATGGTCACATTACTTACAGCTATTTTCCTATCAGTCTTAACCTTATCCTCTATGATTTCACATTCTGCAAGTTCAATGTCACCTGTGAGTGAGTTTGATATCTTGATGGCCTTTTCGCTTATTTCCTCAAGCTTGGAGAAATCGTTAGTTGAAGCAAATCCCCATGCTCCATTATTAAGTACCCTTATCCTTGCAACGGTGGAAAGACCTGTGTTGATTTCCTGAATCTGGTTGTCCTTCATGATTATGCTTGTATTGTTACCTTTGCCTGCTCTTATGTCTGCATAATCAACCTTGTCTTCAATTTGAGTTAATATCTTTTTAAATAAGTCTATGTGCTCTTCCATTTTAAGACTCCTTTTATATTATATTTTTTAAAGTTTATTCATCTATTACTTTATTGTTTTTAATAGATATAACTATTCATATAACTTTTTAAAAATTTTTAGAATAATTATTTTTTATAATTCTATTTGAAATTTTTATAAATTACAATAAATTATAAATAAAATTTTAAAGATATATTTATTCATGACTAAGCATGAATTGAAAGTTAAGCCTATTGAGAATGGTACTGTGATTGACCATATTCCAGCCAACAAGGCACTTCAGGTATTGAAGATATTAGGTCTTCCAAAGGAAGGAAGCAGTGTAACACTTGCTATGAACGTTTCCTCAAAATTAGGCCATAAGGATATTGTAAAGTTTGAAAATAGGGAATTGGGACCTACTGAAATTGATAGGATTGCATTGATAGCTCCTGATGCCACCATAAATATTATAAGGGATTATGAGATTGTCGCAAAGGATCAGGTCAGATTAGTGAGAGAGTTGAATGGAATCGTCAAATGCACCAATCCTAAATGCATTTCAAATACTGATGAGCCGATTGAAAGCAAGTTTTATCTCGTTGAAGAAGACCCAATTACAGTAAGATGCCATTACTGTGAAAGACTGGTTCAAGCTGATGAGATCTATAATCAGTTTGAATAATCATCATCATGAATTTACTTTATATTTATATGCATAATTGAAAAATTTTAATTATTTTAATCTATTTTTTTAATGAGGTGTTTTATATGTGGGAAATGGTTTGGCCTGTACTTATTGTTGTATTGTCAAATACCTTTTATAATATCTGCACCAAGTCAACTCCCTCTAATGTAAATGCCTTTGGAACATTGATGCTCACTTATATAACTGCAGCTATATTGACCGGAATCATCTTTCTCTTTTTAGTAAAGCCTGAAAATGCCATTTTTGAATTGTCCAAGGTAAATTGGACTTCAATTGTTTTGGGCATAGCCATTGTAGGTTTGGAATTAGGTTATATTTTCATGTATAGGGCAGGCTGGAAAGTCAGTTCAGGTGCACTTGTTGCAAACATCTGTCTTGCAATTGCGCTGATATTTGTCGGTGCCATATTATATGGTGAGAATATTACTGCAAAGCAGTTAATTGGAATATTAATATGTTGTATAGGCTTGTTTTTAGTCAATATGGGGTAAAAAAAGAAAAATAAGAAGTTAATAAACTTCTTTTTTTATTATCTATTTTTAGGAAGTTTAGGCAACTTCTTCAATCAAATGATTGGCCAATCTTAGGGCCAATGCTAAAATTAATAATATTGGCGGTTTTCCAGGAGACATTGGAATTACGCTTGCATCCCCTACATACAAACCGTCTATTTCTGTCTTCAGGTTCTTGTTAACCACATCTCCAATGGCTGCAGTTCCTCCTGGGTGAGCTCCCCGGAATATTGTTGAGGTCATTGTGGTTGGGTCAACTCCTGCCTTTTCAAGTATTGAACCTGCTGCAGCACATCCTTGAGCCAATCTTCTGATGTCATCAATGGTATTGAACTTGAAAACGTTTCCATCTGCATCAACGCTTCCAACCATATCATCTTCAACCTTAACCATAATGCTTAATATGTCCTTGTCTTCAACATCAGGGTTTGATTGCTTCAGGTATTTGGCAATGAATGATGAAAAGTGAGGTGCAAGTATGTATTCCTTTCCTATTGCAAGCCCGTTCATCTGCACTTCTGAGTTGTAGTTGATGTCTTTCAAGACTCCCCCAACGCTTACGAATGGGTCAAAGAACAGCTTGTTTCCTGCTTCAATGCCTGAGTTTTGAAGAATCACTGCACTGTCAATCGCTCCTGCACAGAGGATTACCAAGTCTGAGCTGATGGTTTCTTTTTTGTTGTCCTTAATGTATTCTACGCCAGTTATCTTTTTATCGGAGAATATGACTTTAGTCACTTCTGCATTGGTAATCAGCTCTGCACCATTTTCAACTGCAATGTCAACAAAATCCTTTCCGCTCCATTTTGCATCTCTTGGACAGCCGAAGGAACATTTTCCACAAGGCTTGCAGTCTTCATCCCTAATGAATTTTGGCATTCTGATTGCTTCAAATCCCAATTCATTTGCACAGTCTATAAAGAGTTGTGTTCCTTTTCCAATGTGCTCATCATCCATTTGGTGGATTCCAGTTAATTCTTCGATTCTATCATATTCCTTGGATATGTCTATTCCAAGTTCCTTGAATTCATCTTCAAGAATTCTCACTCCATTTCCTGCAGCTACGATTGTTGATCCTCCAATACATGTGGTCTTTAATAAGTCGAGGCTGTTTGTATTCTTGAGTCTCTTATCGTAGTATTTCATGTCATAATATTCAAATGAATCCTTGCTTTTTATATATGGTCCCCTTTCTATGATTGTTACAGGAATGTTTGCCTTTGCAAGTTCCATGGCTATTATTGAACCTCCTGCACCGGAACCTATAATCACTGCCATTTTCTATCTCCCTTATTTGATTGTTAAAATTTTTTATAATTAATTATTATTTTGTATTTTATAATTAATTATTTATCCCTTCATATCTTATTTAGTTCTTTATGATATATAAACTTAACAATTGTTATATTATTTAGCAATAAAAAACATTGAGAAAATAGTTTTAAAAAATAACTTAAAAAAAATAGATGAGAATAAGCGCTTTTTAGCACTTATTCTTAAATTAAATAATTTTATTTAAGAAACGAAAATTTCAATAAACTTAGCATAAGCTGGTCTGGTAATGAATACACCAATCAATACCCCAATGATTGTAGTGAATGCGAACCCTGCGATGGTACCGATACCACTGCTTCCTCTTGCAAATCCAACATATGCAAGCGGTAACATAGCAGCTATCAATGTTCCTGCAGATGCAAAGATAATGAACAATGCATTCTTAACGTTCATTTGGGTTCTTGTTCTTCTATGCCTTGTGTTTTCATCGTCGTGGTGCAATACCTCATCTGTAATGATGATCTGGTCGTCTACCCCAGTACCTACAGATGCGATTAAACCTGCGATTGCCGCAAGGTCGATATTCCAATGGATAATTGAAGCCACTCCCAAGATGATTACAATCTCAGATAATGTGGTTATTAGGATTGGAATTGCAAGGAATGCTCTTCTGTATCTAATATATACAACTGCAGAAATACAAAGTATGGCTAATAAACCTGCAATCAATGCACCTTGAGCAAATTGTTGACCTAATTCCGGTGAAACTGTATTTGAACCGATTGTGTGAATCTTTACAGGTAATGATCCAGTTTTCAAAACAGTAAATACTGTATTGGATTCTGATTTTGCAGTTTCAACATCTGGAGCAGAACCAGTGACCTCAACTTCAGCTACAGGTTCTCCGCTTGCGAGTCCTTCAGACAATTGTGGAGGATGGTCATCAATCTGTTTTCCGTCAAGATACATCACTACCTCATGTCCGCCTTTTCCTTTGGCAAGTTCTGCAAACTTCTTGGCCCCTTCAGTTGTTAATGTAAATGGCACATGCCATTCTCCGCTTTCTCCAACAACAGGCGCATCAACTGAAGCCACATCACTTCCTGTAAGAACGGTCTTGTTGTCTATCTTAGCTTCAAAGATACCTGGATTTCCAATTAGCCGCTCTACCTCTTCGGGGCTCTTTCCAGCCATTTCAACTATAACCATCTGGTCTCCGCTTGACCTTACCTTTACATCGCTTACACCATAAAGGTTAAGCCTCTTATCCAATACAGAGGTTACAACTTTCATTGTACTGTCGTTTACAGGATGTTCCAGTTGCAATTGAATGGAAGATCCTCCTTTAAGGTCAAGACCTTGTTCAACGCCAAGTAAGCTAATGCTTAAGATACTGATTATAAGGAATATCAAGAGGATAATTACTTGCCTGTCTTTAAAGAATTTTTCCAAATCACTTGCCATAATTATTTGCCTCCCTTTCCTTTTTGCTTTTTAGCCTTACGCTTGTTAACTTTCTTACCGGATTTTTGTTTTTTAGACTTCTTGCTTGAAGATTTTTCTTGGATTTCCAATTCTTCAGATTCTTCCATATTGTCTATTTTTTCAAGTTCCTCTTGAATCTTGGACATTATTTCATCATCTTCAACTTCAGTCTTCTTCTTTAGTTTGTCTTTAAGACTTAATTTGGATTTCTTTTCATCTGAAGAGTTTTCCTCTTTTGAAGATTTAGATTCTTGTTCTGGTTTGGCTGAAGAGGACCTTACGTTAAATTTGTCTTGCTTTTTGGATTGTCTCCAATCGATATAAGTCTTAAGAATTCCTAAGTTCATCAGCCAAGTGGAAAGAATATCTCCAATCAATCCGATTACCAAAACTGCAGAAATGTTACTTAAGGTAGTTGCTTCAGGCATGATAAGCTTAGTGACTATGAATAAAATGGCCATTGCGGCAATTGCTGCAAATGACATTGTCAAACCGGTATACATAGCATTTTTAGCACGCTCTTCCACAGTTCCTTCCCTTCTTTTCAAGAGTCTGGTGGTAAGAAGAATATCTGTATCCACACTGTACCCAATAAGCATTAGCAATGCACCTACAGATGCTATTGACAATGGAATCTTGAATATGGACATTCCGCCAAGAGCAATGAGTATATCACATAATGCTGCAAGGATGATTGCTACAGATGGTACAGGTTCTCTAAATACAATAAATACGGTAACTGCCATAAATATGAATGCAAAAAGCATGGCGATATAGATTTGTCCCATTGCCTCTTCACTTAAGACAGGACCAATCTCATTATAGCTGATCACCTTTGCCTTTCCATCAATGGCACTTGTAAATGTACTTGAATTGATATTATTTTCCAGTTCCACAGTAACCTTATTGTTTCCATTATTTGTCACTTTTATATTTTGGGTGTTAAGTTTGGCATCAAGGATGTCTTCCAACTCACTTGGAGTAACAGAATCTAACAATTGTAATTCTGCTTGTGAACCTCCCTTTAAGTCAACACCTTGTTCTAAGCCATGAAAACCTATAAGAACCAATGATAAAAGTGCAAGAATAATTGGAATGGCAATTAAGATTTTGTGATTTTCCATCATTTTCTCTAACATTTTTCTTATGCACCTATTAAACTAATTAGTTTTTAATATTCTATAATCGTATAAAAATTATAATTTATTATATTAAAATTATACATTAATAACTTTCTAACTTATAGTATTAAATAGTTTGCTTAATTAAGGGCATAATGAATTCAAATTAAAATTGATAGCATTGTTAAAAATAAGTATTTCTTAAGTGAAAAATAGTATGATAAGTTGTGAGTAGAAAATAGTTTAAAATAGTTAAATTGGATTCAGTATAATTCCAAATCCAATACCTTAAATAATCTTTCAGTGTCCTTTTGGAGTTCAGCAGCACTTTTATCTCTTGTTTTTAGATTGAATTGTTGAACTACCCTTGCACCTCTCGCCCTAACTTTCATTTCCATTTTTTCTAGGGTGGCCTCTCCATCTGATGCACTTGCTGTTGTGAATAGGATGATGTCCTTTCCACGCAAGTCACAGCTGTCAATCAGTGTAATGATTGCAGGGGTTGGACTGTTTGCCCAAGTGGGAGTGCCTATGTAGACTGTATCATATTCCTCAAGATCAAGAGTTGGAGGGTAAATTTCTGTTTTGGTTTCTCTAAATGCATCTATGCTTGAACTTAATCTGTTTCTGATTCCGTTACGCTTCTTCAAATCCTTGATTTGACAGATGTCACATCTCAAATTAAGTGCAAGTGTTTCTGCAACTACCTTTGTCTTTCCTCCCTCTGAGTAGTATAATATTATTCTTTCCATAGTTTTTCCCCTTGAACTATTTATAAAAGATAATCTATTTAAATATTTGGCTTTTAATCATTTTTTGATGAATCTATGGGTGCATTCCAAAGAAGTCCAATCCAGTCTTTTCATCAAATCCGCACATTATGTTCATGTTGTGGATAGCCTGTCCGGATGCTCCCTTAACCAAGTTGTCAATAGCTGAAATGATGACCAATCTTCCGGTTTCATCAATCTCAAAGCAACCGATTTGAGCATAGTTGGATCCTCTTACACTGCTTAGGCGTGGAATCTCCCCATCTTCCAATATTTGGATGAATGGCTCTCCCTTATATGTTTCCTTATAGATGTCCAATACCTCTTCACTGGTGACATCTGCTCCATCTACCAGGAAACAGTGGTTTGTTGTTAGGATTCCTCTGATGACAGGAACAAGATGTGGGGTGAATGATACCTTAACATCTGAAAATGCGCCAAGCTCCTGTTGGATTTCAGGCATGTGTCTGTGTTGGGTTACTTTATAAGGATTTACATTGTCTCCAATGTTTGGATAGTGGGTTGAAGTTGTTGGATTTACTCCCGCTCCGCTTACTCCAGTCTTTGAATCAAAGATCATCCTATCTGCAAGCTTTGCCTTTGACAATGGGTATCCTGAAAGAATGGCTCCAGTTACAAAGCATCCAGGGTTTGCAAGCAAAGTTGCATTTTTGATTTCCTCCCTATGGATTTCAGGAAGTCCAAAAACTCCCTTTAAATCGGAGGTATGTTTTAATCCATACCATTTTTCGTAAACTTCAATATCCTTGAACCTATAATCACCACTTAAGTCAATTACCTTTGCTCCAGTTTCAAGCAATTCCGGTACGATTTTCATTGAAGCTCCATGTGGAGTTGCTGTAAATATGATGTCTGCATCCAATTCGCTTGGCCTTTTGTTTCTAAATACCAAATCTGTTCCTCTAATGTGTGGGTGAACCTTGTGGACTGGAGTTCCTTCAAACTGTCTTGAGGTAATGTCCACGATTTCCACTTCAGGATGTGCTGAAAGCAATCTGATTAATTCTCCTCCAGTATATCCACTTCCACCTACAATTGCTACACTTACCATTTTTCACACCTTTTTATTCTTGTCATTTTATGATTGTCATTAAATGTTTTTTGTTTTAATTTAAAGTTCTTAATCATCATTAATCACATTAGTGCAATCTAAATTCTTCTCTTCCAATTCAGAATGCTTGATTCTATTGATTATTTTACAAGTGCTATCAAGTTCTCCTACCCTGTACTCTTTTACTCTCTTGGCCACTGCCTTGATTCCTCTTTTGTCTAATTGCTCTTGAAGCTTTGCAATGTCATGATTTTGGTCTGAACCGATAGCTATAATGTCTGGCTGAATCTCTTCAACAATTTTAAACATATCTCCGTCATAGCCAATGTATGCTTCATCAACAGGCTTTAAGTATTTGATCATTTCTAATCTCTGGTTTTCATCTATAACCGGAATTCTTTTTTTCTTCTTCACTGTTGAATCTTTAGCTATCACTACAACAAGGACTGCATCTTCACCGCCTAATTCTTTTGCTTTCTCAAGATACAATCCATGTCCCGGATGTAATAAGTCAAATGCTCCTGTCGCCATTACTTTCATATTATTTGCTCCATTTGAATATAATAACTGTTATAATATATTATTAATTTTGGTTTTATTTATTTTTGGTTTTATTTAATGACTTGGTATTTCAATGCATCAACAAGATTTATTTTGTCTTTGTATAATGCGGAACCAATCACCACTCCCTTTGCACCTGTTGTTTGAAGTTGCCTTAAGTCATCTAAGCTGGTTACTCCACCAGAGTAGACAACTGGAATGTCAACAGAATTGACTAAGTCTATTACAGGGTCTACATAAAATCCTCCGAGCAATCCTTCCACATCAACATTTGTAAACAATATGCTTCCTGCGCCAAGGTCCTGGAATTCCTTGCTTATTTCAGTTGCAGACTTGTCTATCTTTTCCTGCCAACCCTTTATGACAACCTTGTTGTCTTTGCTGTCAAGAGAAATCATCACTCTTTCACTGCCATATTCGTCGGATAGTTTTGATATTGTATTCGGTTCCTTTATTCCCATAGTGCCGATAATCAATCTATCAATATCCAAGTTCAATAGCTCTTCTGCATATTCTATGCTTCTTATGCCTCCTCCAAGTTGAATAGGAACTGAAACCTCATCGATCACTTTCCTTATTGTTTCGATGTTTGTTTCACTTTCAAGCGCTCCATCCAAGTCTATTACATGGACAACTTCTGCACCTAAATCTTCCCATTTCTTTGCTACCTCTTCCGGGTTTTCGATAATTACCTGTTCGGTTCCCGGTTCCCCTTGCACCAACTGCACGCATTTTCCATTCTTTATGTCTACAGCAGGCATAATCAACATTTTATTCTCTTGAAATGACATTTTGATTCCTTTTTAAATCTTTTATAATTTTGAAATTAGAATATTCTGCATATTGAATAAGCTATCTAAGAATTATAACATTATAATATTTCTATCTTATATTATTAATTATTTGCTTATTTTATTCACCAAATTTATTTTTTAATTTTTAGTAAATTTTCTAAGATTTTCAATGATTTTAGCAAAACATTTATATATGATGTAAAATAATTATTACATATGTAATGTATTTTTTACAAAAGTAAATAATTTTTAACAAAAGTAAAAAATTAATTACATATTTTTTCAAAAGAAAAATTCAAATATTTTCTAATTTCCTCCATGATTATTCTGTGCACAATCATTTGATTATTTTGTGCACATAATTTTCAAAAAATTGAGAAAATGTTTTTCAGGTTGTATCTGAAGAATTATTAAATTAATATTTTTATTATTTTATTATTTTATTATTTTCATTCATTTCATTATTATAAAGGTGATACTGTGAGAGAATATGTTATTGAAACAAGCAATTTATCAAAAAGCTATTCAAAAAAACTGGTTGTGGATTCAATAGATATGCACGTTGAAAAGGGAAAGATCTATGGTCTTTTAGGTAAGAATGGAGCAGGAAAAACCACTACAATGTGCATGTTATTGGATCTTGTCCATCCAAGTGGTGGTGAAATACTTCTTTTTGGAAAGGATCCTCAAAAGCATTCAAAGGAGGTCTATTCAAACATAGGTTCCATTATAGAAACTCCAGGGTTCTATGAGAATCTGACAGCTTATGAAAACCTAAAGATCATTTCAAAGCTAAGGGGAAATTACAACCCCCTAACCATTAAGTCGGTTCTTGAGATGGTTAATTTGGACCATGAGAAGACAAAGGAATTTAAAGAATTTTCATTAGGCATGAAACAGCGTTTGGGAATAGCTGCTGCCATTATGCATAATCCTGAACTCCTGATTCTTGATGAGCCCATCAACGGTCTTGATCCTATTGGAATCAAGGAAATCAGGGATTTGCTTAAGAAACTCTCATGCGAGTATGGGGTGACCATTCTGATTTCAAGCCATATACTAAGTGAAATAGAGAACATTGCAGATGTAATAGGATTTATGGATGAGGGAGTATTGATTGAAGAACTCACAAGGAATGAATTGCATTCAAAATTGAATAAATATGTTGAATTTGAGGTCTCAGACATTGATTTGGCAATTGAGCTTTTGAATAAAACAGGGCTAAAGGAAAACAATGACTACTGCTTTAGAAAAAGCATTGCCAATTATATCGAAGATGTGGAATCTGTTGAACAGGAAGGAGGTCAAAATGAAGGCCATATTGGCGGAACCATTCATTTGCTTTCCAATTTGGATTTGAGAGACCAGTTTAACACATTATTTGTCAGTTCTGGAATCAATGTCCGAAAGGTAAATCTTTGTGAAGAGAATTTGGAGGACTTCTTTACAAGAATTATCTCCAATACTTAAGATATTTGAATTATGGATAGGTGATTATATGCTTACTTTTATTGAAATGGAATTTTTAAAGCTCAAACGTTCGAAGATATTTTTATTGAGTCTGCTTATGGCTGCATTGCCTTCAGTATTGATGTTTATAGCAACCTTTGCGTTTGATGAGACACAAAGCTTCACTATGCTCTTTTCAACTGTAAATATGTATATGTCTGCACTCTTTGCAATTCTTTTGTTTTCAATAATCATTGCATACCTCTTTGGAAGGGAATACAATGAGCATACATTAAAGACCATGCTGACCGTTCCAATATCCCGTGGAAAATTCTTGGCTTCAAAATACATCATGTTCCTTATTTGGATATTGATCTTAACAGTTGTGACAAGCGTAACCACTCTTGCCTTTGGATTTATAGCGGGACTTACAGGATTTACAGTTCAGTTGTTCATCAATAGCCTTGCAGAGTTGCTCTTTTCAAACATTCTATTGTTCCTGACATTCTCCCCATTTGTATTCCTGTCATTGTTCATTACAAACATGGTCCCTGCAATGGTTGGCGGTGCAAGCCTGACTTTGGTGAACCTATTGGTGGAAGGACAAACTTGGGCTCCATATGTCCCTTGGACATGCCCTTACCTTATTTCATCTGGAGAGATAGCGGATTATAGCGTAGGTCTCATGACTCCATATATAATGATTATGGCAACTTTCTTGGTTGGAATAGTCATTTCATATGTTTATTTCACTAAAAAGGATGTTCCCCTTTAGGGTCATTGCTTTAATAAAAACCTCATAACTTTACTAAAAAAGATGTTTTCCTCATTAAATTATCTCAACCTCTTTTTTCCTCCAAACATCTTTTTTAGTAATTCAAACTTTTAGAAGATTTTGATTGATTTCATTGTCTGGCCCTATTCGAAGCTTTTAGAAAATTTTAATCAAAATTTTTAATTTCTTTTTTCATGATGATTTTCTTGTGAAAATTTCAATTTTCAAAATAAAATAATAAGTTTTAAATATTAATTCATACTTCATAAATATTAAAAGTAATCAAAATTTGCAAAAAAGTATTACTCAAATTAGGTTTTTCTTAGGAAAAGTAATAATTGCTTGAAGTGTTAATATGAATATGGATATTAAAGAGTTAAATAATGACCAGGAACAAATAAAAAAAGTTCAAAAGTTTTTGTTTGATATGATAAAACAGGAATTTGGCTATGATTATGTTCCAGAGTGGCATCAGGATATTGTCAATATGGATGATTATTATATTGGCCCTGAAAGAAATGCTTTTTTGTTGCATACAGCGAATCCGGTGAGGTTGTAGCAACAATTGGAATAAGGGCTTATGACAAGAATTTCGATAAGTTTAAACACTTATATTCCAATGAAAAGACATCAAGCATTTGGAGATTATTTGTTGATAGGAGATATAGGCGTTGTGGATTGGCTTCTAAAATGTTCAGCATAGCCGAAAAATTTGGAAATGAAAATGGATATGACGATATTTATTTGCATACCCATAAAACATTGCCCGGAGCTCTTAAATTTTGGACAAAAATGGGATTCTTATTGGTTAGTCACGATATGGATTTGGTGGATACAATCTGTGATGATAAGATCTATTTGAAGGATATTAATGCAGCTATGAAGTAATATCCTTTTAAATCATTTTTATTTTTATTTTAAATCTATTAAACCACCTTTCCCCATTTTTTAAATTTTTAATTATTCTTTCTCTTTCTTATTTAATTTTTCATTAAAAATAGTTAAAATTATTTTTCTTTTTTATATTTCATTTTGTTATTTTTAGGATGATTTTTTATTTAAAAATAGTTTAATTATTTTTTCTTTTTTTCTTTAGTTTTGTTATTTTTAGAAGGATTTTTTTTTTAAAAAATAGTAAAAATTTTAATTTCATGTAATTACATGAAATTAAAAAACAAATTAAATTCATTCTTTAGTAGTTTTCCTTGAAATTCTTTATTAATCTGGAAAATATGGAAATATCTGATGGAGGTTTTGGAATTTCTTCTTTTTTAAACCATTTCGCCTTTACGATTTCATTTTCATCTACCTTGATTTCACCAGATTTGTATTTGCATATGCACCCAATCATTAAGGAGTTTGGAAATGGCCAAGATTGACTTCCGAAGTATTCAATATCCTCTACTTCAATTCCAACCTCTTCTCTAACTTCTCTTTGGACAGCTTCCTCAACAGTTTCTCCTGCCTCTAAAAATCCTGCTATTAATGCATATCTTGGATATTTATGATAGGAATGTCTGGCCATTAAAACCTTATTTGTCGGTTTTCCCTCAGCATCTAAATCATCATAATCCTTTTTTATGATTGAAGTGATTATTGCAGGACAGATCCTTGTAAAGCTGGTAAATCCACAATTTGGGCATACCTTAGCCCTTTCAACATCGGATGTGACTGTTTTGGTTCCGCATCTTCCACAATATTGGTGATTGTTTTCCCAATCTATGATCTGAATGGCTCTTCCACCAATCAGATAGCTTTCCTCATCAATGTCAAAAACAAGATACAAATCAAGGAATTCAAAGTTCTCATTGGATTCAAGATATTTTTCCTTACCAAAACTTTCATCCAATTCAACTGCAAAGCAGTCTTTAGAATAGTATTCTCCAATATAAAGACAGTTCTTCACATCTTTTTTGCCTATATTGATTTCGTTTAGCCCTTTTATAGGTGGGACCTGATTGTTGACAAGTAAAAGTTCCCTTTGATAAAATATGAAATAATATTTCTCCTCAGTGTTTTTTATTTCAGAATCTAAACTATAATTATCGTATATGCTTATAAATCCTTCATCGTGTTGTGTTTTCATATTTTATAATATGTTATTGTGGTTTATATCTTTAATTGTAAATTTTGATTTTATTCAATTCAATAGCTAAATATTTAAATTGTTAAAATAAAAATTATATTGAAAATTAAAAATTAAGATTTTTCAAAAACTTTATATTCTAATTTTATTTTTGTGATTATTATGAAACGAACTGCCCTTAAAATTGCTTACATAGGGACCCATTTTCATGGATTTCAAAGACAGCCTGATGTAAGAACCGTTGAAGAGGAATTGATCTATCATCTTAGGAAATTGGAGTATATAGATGATTTGAAGGCTTCAAGGTTCAGGATAGCTGGGAGAACAGATGCAGGAGTCCATAGTTTGGGAAATGTGATCAGTTTTCAAAGCGAGAAGGAAGTTCGGATTAATCAAATAAACAACAGCTTGCCTGATGACATTCAGATAATCGCTTGGGCGCCAGTCAGATTCGGATTCAAGCCAAGATATGCCAAGATGCGCTGGTACCGTTATATCCTATTTGAAGAGGATCTGGACATTGACCTTTTAAGGCAAACCGCTGAAGTATTTAAGGGAACCCATAACTTCACTAATTTCACAAAAAGAAAACAGAAGACAACTGAAAGAACAATTGAGGATATAGTCATATCAAAGCCGGCAATAGATGAGGCTAACAAGAATAGGAACAATGATTTTGCTCATTTAAACAAGACTTACAGCCCTATTTTTGTAGATATCTATGGGGAAAGTTTCTTGTGGAATATGGTTCGAAAGATGATGAGGGTTTTCCTGGATGTGAATTATGGAAAGATGACTCTTAATGATGTGAGAATGTTGCTTGATCCAAAAGAGGATGAACCGAGAGCATACATTAAGGTTGTAGAGCCGGAGAATCTTATTCTTATGGACATAGAATATGATGGAATCAAGTTCAGATATGATGACTATGCATGCGAAAGATTTAGAAGATATCTGGTTGACAATCTATTTGATTTGCAAAAGACTTATTCAGTTACAGAATCCATGTTAAATTGCTTGGATGATTTAAAATAAGGTTATTTTTTAAAAAGAGTATCTTTTTTTTTAAGATTTGGATAAAAATAGAAAATTCTTATTAATTAATGAATTGATTAATTAATAAGAAAAGTTTAAACTAATTTTGAAAATTTGGAATTAAGTTAGTTTTAAGCCATCATAGTTAGTAAAATGTAACTTAAAATCCATACAACAATTGCTACAATAATTATATATTTTGCATGTTTTTGATAGAATGGATCTTCTTTTTTGACAAAGTATAATATTACACCTGCAATTAAACCAAGTATTGGTATAAAAATTGCAAGAAGATATCCTACAATTACAATAATTTTGTCTGTTGTTTCAACCATTTTTTATCCTCCATAATTTTTAAAGAATAATGTCGATTATTCTTTGTTAATATTAGATTTTTATTAAGTAATATATTAAGTTTTAGATAGTTTATTCATTATTTGGCTATTTTTTCATTTCTTTTTCATTAATTTTTTTATTATTTCACTTTTTTTAAAAGTTTATATACTAGTTTAGATATAATTACTTTGAAGAATTTTAAAATTCTTACAATATCGGAGGGGAAAAATATGTTAAAAGCGATTATTTGTGCAATATTGTCTTTCTTCATTCCAGGTTTAGGTCAAGCTATTGCTGGAGATTTTGAGAAGGGTATTATATTTTTCGTAGCATGGTTAATAATTGGCCTTTTAGCGGCAATCATATTTAAGCAATGGATTATCCATTTAATTAACTTGGTAATTTCCATTTATGCTGCTTATGACGCTTTTATTATGGCAAGCGAATAAATATTTTTTTAATTTTTTAATTTTTATTCTTTTTTACTCTTTTTTTAAATTTTAATTATTCTAAATAATCATGATTTTCTCTCATTTTATCTAAAATAAGTTTCATGGATTGCTTTTCAGACTCATTTCCCACCTTTTGGCAAACCCTATTCAGCTCTTTCATATGGGTCCAGATTTCCTTTTGAATGTCTTTGTATTTGTGGTCGAATCTGCAATAATAGACAAGGCTTTCAATAACTGCATTCATGGCTCTGTTTAGGGGAACAATCTCATTATTGTCGCTTATGTAAATGCTGTCAACCTTACAGGTAACCACATTTCCAATTCCGTCGTTGTAGTCGTTTTCCCGTTTCTTTTCAATTGTCCTTATGGCATGAGCCTTAAAGAATCCTAAAGAATCCCTTATCATTGGAAAGCCATCATATTCACCAAAATATTCCTCATCCAGTTCTCCAATTGTGGAATATGTAAAGATAAGCGGATCTTTTGTAATGTTTACGATCAATTCCCCATTTTCAATAATGTTTTGATGTGTATGTACACAATTGTCCAAATGGATCACTACATGATTTGAATCTTTGCAGATTACTCCAATAGGTGCAGCGTTTTTAATGGATTCCTTGCTTTGAGTTGTTACAATGGTTTCATACAGTTGCCCTTTAAACATGCTTAATGATTCCAATTTATCTGCCTTTTTATAGGATTTATTGCCTATCACCAATTCGTGTTTCATAATTATCCCCAATTAGTATTTTAAACATTTTGACTTATTATATTTTTTATTTTCATTTGCCAATCATCACTCTCTTTTTTAAGTTTATCATTTTGTCCATTCCATCATCTTTATTAAACTATATATCATTTGAAAAACATATCTTTATATAATATAAATTAATATAAAATTTATCAAATTATAAACTGACTCAGAGGATGTTTTTTTAACCAACTAACTATAAGGATGTTTTAAAATGAAGATTGCTATTGTACTTGGAACAAGGCCTGAAATAATTAAGATGGCTTCTGTTATGGATGAGATTGAAAGGAGAGGCCATGAACTCTTATTGATTCATACTGGGCAGCATTATGATAAGGAAATGTCTGAGAATTTCTTCATTGACTTGAAGTTGCCTACTCCAAATTATAATATTCATGTCGGATCAGGTTCCCATGGAAAGCAGACAGGCAAGATGATGGAAGGCATTGAAGAGGTGTTGCTTGATGAGAAACCAGATATCCTGCTTGTTCAAGGGGATACCAATGCTGTTCTTGCCGGTGCACTTGTTGCAAGCAAGCTGCACATTCCGGTTGGCCATGTTGAGGCGGGGCTTCGTTCATTTGATGAGACAATGCCTGAAGAAATCAACAGATTGGCTGCAGACATATGCTCCAAACTGTACTTTGTTCCAACAGAAGAGTCAGCTATCAACCTTGCTATGGAGGGAATCTCAAGAAAAAGAATCTTCATAACTGGAAATACTGTGGTTGATGCCTGCTTCAGAAACCTTGAAATATCCAAAAACAGGGACAAATCCCAGTACGACCAAGGTCTTGCTGAACTCGACATTGACAATATGGAAAACATCCTTACACTAACAATGCATAGGGCAGAAACTGTTGATGATAAAGAACGTTTAACTAACATTATTGAAGCTCTGGAAGAAATGGATGACATGAACATCATCTTTCCGATTCATCCAAGAACCAAAAAGACTATGGAGAACTTTAACCTATTTGACAGATTGAATGACCTTGAGCATGTTCATATCATTAAGCCGGTTGGCTATCTTGATTTCCTGCTTCTCATTTCAAAATCCACAATTATCCTAACTGATTCCGGTGGTTTGCAGGAGGAGGCCATCACCCTTGATGTCCCTGCACTTACCTTAAGGTACAATACAGAGCGTCCTGAAACAGTTACTGCAGGTGGAAACATCCTTGTAGGTTCAGATAAGGAAGTCATACTGGAAAATGCAAGGAAGATTCTGGATGATGAGGAATTTGCTAATAAGATGAGGTCTGCTAAAAACCCTTATGGCATGGGAAATGCTGCAGAGCAAATGATTAGTATTATAGAGGAATCAGATAAAGATGACACTCTTAAGATGGTTGCTCCTGATGAGGTCATGGCAAGCTTTACCCGCCATATGAAGGTGATTGGTGAGGACATTAGTGTAAATGAATTTGAAGAGAAGAATAATGCATTGGTTAAAGTTGCATTTGAAGGGGAAGAGATCAGATTCCCATATGATGATTTGAATTTAAATGGATTGGCAATTATTTATGAGGATTATATTGATTAAGATTTTCTATATGATGGCATTGATAAGATGTATTTGGGTGATTATGATGGACTTAAAAGATGTTAATGATGATTCAATTTTAGTGTTTGAATACTTTACAGCAGCAGGAGTGGAGGACTTATCCATTGTCAGTGAAGCTGTAGAGCTTATAAGGTCACTTGTAAGTGATTTAAAGGATGAAGACATTTATGTTTTGCTTGCAAAGCAATTTGAAGGGATATTTGATGATCTTGACTTTGATGTAAAGACAATAGTTTTACAGGAGGCTCTTGAGGATTGGCTTGAAAGGGAAGCATATGTATTTGATAGGGCCATGTTCATTGCAGCTGAAGGAGACATGAACTTATACAACTTGACCAAATTGCTTGAGTCTAAGGAGATAAAGGTTTATGGCAGTGACCATTTTGCTGTCAAGCTTGCATCTGACAAATATGAAACCTTTGACTATTTGATAAATAGGGTAAATCAGCCAATGACCTATAACATTCTTTTAAACCCAAAAACCTATTGGAAAAAGGCTATTCAAATATTCTTTGATAAGATCAACGGCGATTATGTCAGCGAATCTGATTATGATACAGTTCCAATCATGCAAAAGCCAAAGGATATTCCAGTATTGGACAACTCTGATAGGGATGTTGTCAAGAAATACAAGTTGATTGCAAAGCCACGCTTTGGAGTTGATTGTGAAAACATTAAGATCATATCATCTAAAAGGGATATTGATGAGCTTGAAAATATCTATCCGAATGGATCAAGATTCATTATTCAGGAATACATTCCTGGAGATGTTTGCAGTGTCTGCCTAATCAGTGATGGAAAGGAGGCATTGCCAATCAGCCTAAATAAGCAAATAGTCAAAATTGATGAAGATGGGGGAGAGTATCTCGGAGGATACATCCCATATGAACACCCACAAAAGGAAAAGGCATTTGCAGTGGCTAAAAGGGCTTGTGAATTTATTCCAGGACTTAAAGGATTCATTGGTGTTGACTTGATCATTGCAGATGACGTTTACCTCATTGAAATAAATTCAAGGTTTACAACTTCCTATGTAGGCCTTCAAAAGGTTTCCAGTATAAACATTGCAAAGACAATCATTGACGTGATAGATAAAAAAGTGGCTATTGAAGATATTGGTGAAGTCGAATATAGCAATAAGGTTAGCTTTTGTAAGGATGAAAATGGAATTTTGGATATTAGGATAGGGGAATGATTATCCCTGGAAAAAATGAGAATTGTTTAAATTATGTTTATTTGGTGATAATGTGAAAGTAGCAGGTTTTGATATTGGTGGTGCAAACACTGATTTGGCAATCGTTGAATATGATGATGGTGAAATAAGGAACATTCAAACAGTGTTTGAATACTTGCCTATGTGGTCTCAAAATGAGAGGTTGGGAAATGTCTTATACAGCCTGATTGAAAAGATATGTCCGATTGATGAAATAGATGCAGTGGGAATCTCAATGACTGCAGAATTGGTGGATGCATTTGAAACAAAAGCTGAAGGGGTATTGGACATTGCAACCACTTGTGAAAAGCTATTTGACTGCCCAGTCGCTTATATTGGTGTGGATAAGGTATTATCACTTGCTGAGCTTATGGCGAATCCTATTGAAGTTGCTGCAGCTAATTGGATTGCAACTTCTCAAATTGTTGCAGAAATAGAAAAGGATTGTATTTTTGTAGATACTGGAAGCACTACAACAGACATCATTCCAATTAAGGATGGAAAGGAATGTGCAAAGGGAAGAACCGACTTTGAAAGGTCTGCCACTGGAGAGCTTGTCTACACAGGAACCTTAAGAACCAATTTAACAAGTTTTGTTGATTCCATTCCATTGAATGGTGAAAGCTATAGGGTTGCTTCTGAACTATTTGCAATCACTGCTGATGTTTACAATGTTCTTGATTTAATCAAGGATGAGGATTATGTATGCGCTACATGTGATGGTGCAGGCAAGTCAAAAGAGGAATCTGCAAGAAGAATCTCAAGAGTTGTCTGTGCAGATTTGGACATTCTATCAATGGATGAAATCAAGGAAATGGCGGATTATATTCATAAGGAACAAGTTAAGCAAATAGCTGCCGGACTTAAGGAAGTCTCAGACAGGGAAGGATTGGATAAGGTGATTGTAACCGGTCTTGGAAAGGATATCCTATGTGCTGAGGCAGCTAAACTCTTAGGCCTTGATGTAAAGTCAATGGGTGACTTCTATAGTGATGATGAATGTACAGTGGCTCCAGCCATTGGAACTGCAATTATGATGAAGAATTATTTGGGTTAAATGTTTCCCATTTGATAATTCATTTATAATTTATTTATAATT
>JAUNXF010000013.1 GCA_030539935.1 Methanobrevibacter sp. | reverse complement strand
AATTTATTTATATTTAATTGAAATTAAATACGGTTAACCTAATAAAATATAGATTATTAATATATTAATTTAAAATTATATATAAACTTTCGTATGAAAACCATTCAAATTTAAAGTCATAACCTACAAAAAACAAAAGTCAGATAAATAATTTACTTTAGTCAATTTATATAATAACCCTTATAAAAATTATTGATAACACAAAAATTATCAAATAATCAGATATTGCCAAATTATCAAAATTGATATTTTAGAATTTTAGATCAAGGGCAATATCAATAAATTGATAGAATTAATATATTATAAGGAATATATTATAATTAATATCAAGAATTTATTAAATTGATAAACTAATCTATCAATTGATAAAGAGCATATGAAAAATGAAATAATTCAAGATAATTTTTAGTGTGGTATAATGAAGATAGCTATTGTTTCAGGAGCGAGCGAAGGGCCAACAGAATTAAATGCTTTTGATAATGCTTTATATGAAGCGGGAATTGGTGATGTGAACCTAATAAAAGTGTCAAGTATGCTTGAAGCAGACACTAAAGTTGAGAAATTGCCTAAATTAAAAGCAGGGTCAATGGTTAACTGTGTTTTATCAAGTTTAACTTCAAATAAAAAAGGAGATGAACTTATTGCTTGTATCGCAGTTGCCATAGGCGAGGAATTAGGTTGTGTTGTCGAGACCAATGGAATCAACAAAGATCCGGAAGAGGTTAAAGATGAAGCAATAGAAATGGTCAAATACATGATGGACAAACGTGATGTTAAAATAAGGGAACTGATAGTGGAAGAGTCACATCATACAGTAAAAGAAATTGGATCTGCCATTGCATCAGTCATTTACATCAGAGAGGACATTATAGAAAAAGAATGACCATAAGAGAAAAAAGAATAGTCAAAAATTTAAAAAAGAAACGTTTAAGGAGGTATTATATGAATCAAGAAGATATAGACATCTGTAGAAATATAGCAACAACTGTTTTTGAAAAAGTTGAAGAATTGCTTGCTGGGCAAGTAGGTAACCCAAAAGCAGGAGAGTTTGTTAAAATAGGTGCAGATGGCACCCCTACATCTTATATCGACATTATTGCAGAAGATGAAGTAATTAAACTCCTTAAAGATGCTGATTTTGAATCTTATCTGATTAGTGAAGAAATTGGGGAATTGAAATTAGGAAAGGGAAAACAGGAATCTGTTAGCCTTGGTGAAGAATTGATTAACAATGCCCCTAAAACCAAAAAGGAAAGGGAAGAACAAGAAAAGCCTAAATTCATATTCTTAATCGACCCGCTTGACGGAACCAGCAATGCAATAAAAAACATTCCTGCATATGGTATGTCCATTGCAGTGGCCAATGTCCCTGAAGGAAGGGAAGCCACACTTGATGATGTGCAGCTTGGGTTTGTAAAGGATTATGCCAATGGCAACTATTACGAAGCCATAAAAGGAAATGGGGCTAAAATGAATGGAAACCCTATGACTCCAAGTTCTCAAAGTGACTTAACAAAAATAAGTCTCGGAGGATTTACCAAAAGTAAAACATTGTCCGTATCAAAATTGGTGGACACCGCAAGAAGAATGAGAGTGCTTGGTTCTGTAGTATTGGAGCTTGCTTATGTTGCAAATGGGAAATATGATGCATTTCTTGATTTAAGGGGAAGCAGAATCATAGACATTGCAGCTTCAAAACTCATTGTTGAAGAGGCAGGAGCCATTGTAACAAACAAGTATGGGGAAAAGCTAGACAATAGGTTAAGCATATATGAAAAGGCAGTCGTTGTAAGTGCTGGAAATGAGGACTTGCACAATCAAATCATTAAGATCATAAACAACGATGAATTGGATAAGATCCAAAGCGTTGCAATCGTAAGCAGAGTGGATGAGTACAAATCAGTATTGTTCTCACTTAAGATATTTGAAACACTGCTTCAAAAGAATATGGAGACTGTCATAGAATCCTCATTGGCTGAAAAGCTGGAAGAGATAAAGCGAGACCCTGAACTGCATAAGATCATTGCAAAGACCATGAATGAAACTCCAGAGATTGCAAAGCACATTGAAAGCTTAAACTTCAATTACGACTTTAGGGATTATGCAAAGGAATTAAGTGAATTCAGAACAGATATGGCAATCATTCTTGGAGGAGATGGAACACTTCTAAGAACCCAAAACCAATTGACCAAAGAGATTCCTATCTTCGGAATTAACATGGGTACCGTAGGATTCTTAACAGAGATTGAAGTGGAAAACACTTTTGAAGCCCTTGATGCAATCCTTGATGGGGAATGGTCTAAAGAGAAAAGGACACAAATCATCATTTCCCATGAAAACAAAACTTTCCGTGCATTGAATGAAGTAGTGATAATGACTGCAAGACCTGCAAAAATGTTGCATTATGAAATTTCAGTTGACGGTGAAGTGGTGGAGGAATTAAGAGCAGACGGACTGATTATCTCCACACCAAGTGGTTCAACCGCTTATTCAATGTCTGCTGGAGGACCTATTGTAGATCCAAAAGTAGGCGCTTTCATTATAGTGCCTATTTGTCCTTACAAATTGGGAGTTCGTCCATTTGTAGTTTCTGATGCAAGTGAAATCAGAATAAAACTCCTTAAAAGAGGCAAAAAAGCAATTTTTGTAATGGATGGACAAGTTCAAAAAGAAGTGAACTACATGGAAGAGCTCGTAATTAAAAAATCCGAAAAGGATGTTTACTTTATGAGAATCAATAAGAAATACTTCTATAAAAAAGTTAAGGACAAACTTAATGAAGGAGGATTAGATAGCATAAATAGGGTATTGTAAATACCCCAATTTCCCCATCTTCCTTTTTTAGAATAAATGCTGTTTTTTTTTTAAATTTTTAAAATTCTTAAGAGTGAAATGATGAATGTTTTTTTAGTTGATTTGACACATGGAGGAGTTAAGATATCCTCTGAACTGGCTAAATCCGAACAATATGAAAATGTATTTGCTTATGATTTATACAATACCTTAAAAGACGAAGATGAAAGTCTTTTAGACACTTATAATGTTACTATTTTAAAAGATTTGGACTCTTTTAAAGAGGAACTTAAAACAAATTCCATAAAAAGATTTGATGAAACTTTAAGGAATGGAAATGTGGAAAAGGACTTGATAATAAATCCAATTCACTCTTCACTAAAGATTAATGAATTGCTAATCGAAATCAAAGCATCAATTGAGAGAGAAACTGATTTTAGAATTGAAAATGAAGAGATTATCCTAAATCAATATGACATGATGAATCACCATCAAGCGACTGGACTCATCTTATCAACTTGGAAAGAGGAAACAATAAAGCAAAACATAAGGACCATTGAAATAACTGGAGTTAAAGGAAAAACAAGTACCGCATTCCTCTTAAAAGAAATATTTTTAGAAAATGATAAGGACACCTTATTACTGTCCAGTTTAGGAGCATATTTGTTTAGAAAAAAAGTAAACAAAGAGCAGAAAATTATTTTACAAAAAAATATCAGCATAACCCCAGCAAATATTATAAGCACAATACAACTGGCTAAAAAAATAGCAAATCCCAAATGCAGCACATTTCCAAAATGTGACAAGAATCTGGATTTGGATGAGAAGATTGAAGAGAATCACATTATTGAAGATTTTAATGACAACCCATATAAGGATTTAAATTATGATATGGCCATTTTTGAAAATTCACTGGGAATCTGTGGATTGGGAGACATTGGAATCCTGACAAATCTTGTTGAAAACTATTCCATAGCAAAGGGCAGCTCCGATGCAAGGGAGGCTAAAAGGCAAGTCTTCAAATCACCATTGGTAATCATAGAACATGAAACATTGAATGAATACTACAGTGATGAAAAAGAGGAATATGCAGATAAGATCAATAGCTTCTCACTCAATGATGCTGATGCAAATGTGTACTGCAAATCCATTGATTACGGCATAGATAAAACCAATATCAAGATCATTTATCATGACTTAAAGACAATTGACAAGAAATTTATAAATGGCCAGCTAGAGATAGACTGTTTTGCTCCAGGATCCCATCATGCATTAAACATTTTATCTGCTTCAACAACTGCATTATCATTAGGCATAGCTGAAGAAACAATTCAAGATGCATTGACAAAGTTTAAGGGAATCGAAGGGCGAACAAATGTTAGAAAAATTGATGGCGAAAACGACTTGATTGCCATTGAAGAGATCAATCCAGGCATCAATACAAAAGCCATCGAAAAGTCAATCAGCATGATAAAAGACATTGAGGATTATTTCATCATCATAGGCGGAAGGTATGGAGTGACATGTGAAGAGATAGATGAGGAAAAATTATCTGAATTCCTACATGAATATCTAAAGGGCAATCCAAACGCCAATCTGATTTTAACTGATGAAGTGGGAAAAAGCCTAAAAGAAAAGATAGAATTGTTGAATGATGAGAGTGAAGGAAATGACAAAGAAGAGGACTTGAAAATAGAATTCATTGAAGACTATAATCAAGCTCAAGACATTGCAATTGAGAATCATAAAAACATATTATTCATTTATAGGTCCAATTATTCACAAGTCTCAAAAAGATAGAAATTATTGAAGTTTCTAATCGTTAAAATAGAAATAAAAATATTAAAAATATTGAATAAAATAAATATTAAAAATTCAAATAATTTTATTAAGAATAATCAACAAAATTATTATGGTAAATATAAGAAAAATTTTTTGTAAAATATTGGAAATTATTCCAATCAGCCATTATTTAATCAAATTTATAAATTCACAAAATTTCTAAAACTAAAAATCCAAGGCGAATTAAATGATTGTTGGAACTAGAGGAAGCAAATTAGCACTTGTACAAACAGACTATATCAGAACATGTTTATACAATATCACTGGAGAGGAAGTGGAAAAGAATATTATAAAGACTAAAGGAGACAAAATAACAAACTCCCAATTATATAATATGGATTCCAAAGGACTTTTTACAAGAGAACTCGATAATGCATTACTTGAAGAGGAAGTTGATTTTGCTGTACACAGCCTAAAGGATGTGCCAACCGAATTAAATGAAGACCTTGAAATCGTTGCAGTTCCTCCAAGGGAAAGTCCTAATGAAGTGCTTATTTCAAACTACAGTTGGAGCGAACTTGAAGAGGGTTCCACACTCGGAACAAGCAGCTTAAGAAGAGAGGCATTCTGCAAACTTCATGACAAGGACTTCGAATTGAAACCAATCCGAGGAAATGTGGAAACAAGAATTGAAAAGGTTATGGATGGACAGGTTGACGCAACAATCATGGCAGAAGCTGGGCTAAACAGATTAGGACTACAAAAATACATTAAGACCAAGTTTCCAACAGACTACATAATGCCTGCAGCAGGACAAGGTGCCTTGGCGGTCATTACCAGAAAAGACAGTGAATTTAAGGAAACAATCAGAAAACTGAACCACTATTTTTCATTCCAAGAGGTCTTGGCTGAAAAAACCATTCTTGAAGAGATAGGTGTAGGTTGCCAATGGCCAATCGGAGCCATTTCCAGAATAAAAAACAACAAATTGGAACTTAATTCCATATTGCTTGATAAAAATGGAGAAATATTATATCAGGAAACAATCAGCGGAAGCATTAAGGAAGCGGAAAGCATGGGAAAGCAAATAGGAAAAAATATGCTTGAATTCCTTTAAGAAAACTTAGGGATCCCTTGAATAATCTTATGGATCCCTTGAATAAATCTAAATTTCAGGGAATCCCAAAAATTTTTATTATTTCTAAAATTTCAATTGCTTTTGGCATTTCATGAAAAAACTTAAGTTTTCATGAAATCAAAAATTTATCAAAATTAAAAAACTTATTAAAAATTCTTAAAAAATGAATTATCCTAATTTTTACGATATTTTAAGAAAAATAACAATTTAAATCATTGATTTTTAAATATAAACCTAAATAATCTTGATTAATATAATTATTAAGAAAAAATTATATGAAAAAATATAAAATTTTAATAATATTTATAAGTTATAAAACACAAAAATATAGTTGAATAATTGGAGGAATATCTTTGAGAACTATAAATGTTGGAGTTATAGGTGTAGGTGCAATGGGATATAACCATGCACGTGTATATTCGAAATTGGAAAATGCCAATCTCGTGGCAGTGGCAGATGTTGTAAAACCAACCTTGGATAAAGTGTGCAAGAAGTATAATACTAAAGGTTACTCTGAAATTGATGACTTATTAAAAGACCCTGAAATTGAAGCTGTAAGCGTATGTGTGCCAACAACTTTCCACCACGAAGTTGTAATGGAAGCCATAAAATATGGAAAGCATGTTTTGGTGGAAAAGCCAATTGCATTTACAGCTGAAGAAGCTGAAGAAATGATTAAAGCCGCAAAAGAGGCAGGAGTTAAACTTGCAACTGGACATGTGGAAAGATTCAACCCTGCAGTGCAAAAGGCTAAGGAATTGATTGAAAATGAAGTAATTGGTGATTTGGTAACAATATCAGCAAAAAGAGTAGGTCCTTTCCCACCAAGAATAAAGGATGTTGGCGTAGCCATTGACCTTGCAATTCACGATTTGGATGTAATGAACTTCTTGATTGAAGCACCTGTCAAACAGGTTTATGCCACCATGAGCAGCATTTTAGATCAATCCGACTTTGAAGACCATGCTGAAATCATGATAAGCTTTGATGAAGACATTACAGGCATTTTAGAAGTTAACTGGCTAACTCCATACAAACGTAGACAAATTGAAATTACAGGTACTGATGGAATAATCACCATTGACTACATAGACCAAAGCATTGAAGTCTATGGCAAATTTGCACAGGATATTCAAATCAAACCGGTAGAACCATTAAGTGAAGAATTAAATTCATTCCTATGCAAGATTGAGGCGGATGAGGAACCTGAAATTACTGGTGAAGATGGTTTAAAAGCTCTTAAGATGGTTCTTGCAGCAAACAAATCATCTAAAGAACACAGCCCAATCAACTTTAGATAAAAGATCAACCACATTTATCAAAGATATTCAAAACATAAAATAAAAATTAATTAGAATTACAATAAAGTCGAGGAATAATCATGAACCAAGAACTTATTAACAGAGCTCAGGAACTTAGAAACCATGGATTTACCACTGGCGAAATAGCTGATGAGCTTAATGTATCAATGGATACTGCACAATGGTTAACCTTACAAAGACCTGAAACACCTGTCGAAGCGGAAGCTCCTGTTGACATAGCCATCAACTGGAACAGTCTAGGAGGAAGCGCAACCAGACTCCGATATGTTTCAGCAGCTTTAAGTGACATTGCATTAAAGCATGGGGATATAGACCTTGTTGTAGGAATCGCAACCAGTGGAATCCCATTTGCAACCATGATGGCAGATGTTATTGAAGAGTTAACCGGAACCACTACCTGCATATCCATTTTCCACCCTAAAAAACACAGAACCAATGCAGCTAACAGCGACGAAGGTGCAATAAGCAGCAACTTTGGTACTGTAGAAGGTAAAAGAATAGTTATTGTTGATGACGTAACTACCAGTGGTGACACAATTACTGATGTAATTAAAGTAGTTAAAGACCATGGTGGAAATCCAATTGTAGTAACTGTTTTAATCGATAAATCAGGACTCGAAGAAGTAGATGGAGTCCCAATCGAATCATTAATTAAAGTAAGTCAATTAAGATAATTAACTTACTACTTTTTTTCTTTTTTAAAATTTTAAATTATTCTAATATTTTAACTTTTTATAGTCCAATACACTATTTTTTGTTTTTAATCATCAATATTTAAAGTAGTTTTAAACAAATCAATTATCTCATCCCGTTTATTGTCTGTAGGAGATTCATCTTTTTCTAATGTAAACATTGCTAATTCATAAATGATTCTATTCATTCTTTTTCCTTCATTTGTTAAGAAATATTCAGTAACTTTAGAATTATCCTCAAAGGTCTTTTTACCAATTAACCCATTGGATTCCAAATCCTTTAAACAATCTGTTAAAACTTTATTGCTTAAATCTGGCTTATCTTCTTTAAACTCCTTAAATCTCTTTTTGCCAAAAAATAAGTCTCTTATGATTTGGATATGCCATTTTTTACTGAATAATTTTAAAGACTGATCCACAGGACAAACATTACCTTCTAATTTAGCCATAAAAATCTCTCTTTTTAAAATACAATGAAAATAGTTATTAAACTTTCTCCATTTTATAATCTATAAATTATTATTTTTAAACTTAATTAGAAATATTTTATTTTAAATCATTTAAATAATTTTAGTTACCAAAAAGTAACAAAGCATAAAAAAGTTACTAAATAGTAACTAAAGCTCATTATGTTACTTTTTGGTTACAAAACATTTATATTAATCTTAAAACAACCTCTAATTAGCGTTAAACAAAAAACGTCTAAAATAAAGTAAAAATAAAACTTTAAAAAATTTCGGAGATGAGAAAATGGAAGAAGTAATTAAATTCTTAACTGAAAACCCACAACAATATTTAGCGACTACTGGACTTGATGGAAATGCAAAAGTAAGACCTATCCTTTTCTATTTTGCAGAAGACAATAAACCTTATTTCTGTACCAGTAACCAAAAACCAATGTATAAAGAATTAGAAGCAAACCCTAACTTTGAAATGACTGCAGCTACTCCTGAGTTCCAATGGATTAGAATTGCAGGAAAAGTTGAATTTGTTGATGATTTAGAAATCAAGCAAAAAGTAATTGATGCAAATGACCTTGTAAAAGCATTATATGAAAGCGGAGACAACCCAATCTTTGAAGTGTTCACAATTGCTAAAGGTAAAGCAACAATCGCTGACTTTTCAGGAGAACCTCCAAAAACTTTTGAAATATAAATAAGAGTTACTTATTTATTTTTCACATTTTTTTTAATTTTAAAAAATAATAAAATAATAAGAAAAAACTAATTTTGAATAATAAAAAAGAAAAATATATTTATTTGTTTCCAAAGTCATCCCAAAAGTGAGTTTGGAAAACACTATTTTTACTCAATTCCTCTAATTTTAGGAACAATTTCCAAGGCATGGATAAGTTCATGTATTCATCTGGAATCAATCTTCTCATATGAGCTCTTGCTGCAAAGTCAAGCGGACTTAAAACAGGCACTGGATCATCACTATCATTTTGCTCAAAAGTGAATGCACCAATAGCTTGGCATGCAGATGCCTGTGGAGTCATGATGTGAGCACTTTCAGCCCTGAATGAGCCATTCAATTGAAGTATTGCAGATAGTTCCATAGTGTTTAATGTAAAGACAACAGAATCTGGAATTTCACCTTCTTCAAGAAGTTCTATCGGCTTAAAGATTACATACTGCCCTTCATCATATAAAGGCCTGTTCTTTATGTTTTCATATGCAGTATCAAAATCTGAAAAGATCCTTTCCCCTTTCTTAAACATTTCTTGAGTTGGCTTTGGCATAAAGCTTAACCTATGAAGAAACGCTTCCTTATCCTTAGCAGACTCTGCACCTAAAGATAAAAAGGTGGCTTGAAACGCTCTATCTTCATCAGTCTTGAATCCAGTTCCCCAACCAAAACCTGCAGAAACTCCTCCGCAAGTTATGTTTTCACGACCGAAAGCAGTGACTTTTCTCTTAGCAATTGTTTGTCCAACAAGAGACATTACACAACCGCCTCTGCCGGCTTTAGGAGCCAATGCATCCTCTGGCTTTTCATCAGCTTTGATTAAGACAATAGGATCAAATTGACCATTTAATTCCTTTACAATATTAAATTCCATTTTAAAACAACCCTTAAATTAATTTGCATGATTAATTCTAGATTTATGCAATGAAATATAAAGATTTTACTATTTAAAGGAAGAATAATGATTATTAATTAAATTAAGTATTTGTATAAAAAAAAAACAAAGTTACCTACCAGTTACAAAAAAGATTTAAATATATGCGAACAATAATAATATAGAAAGAAAGATGATCATGAGGTTAAAGATGAAAGAATTTGATAAAGACATTGAAATAGATTTTCTTATAAATGAATTGATTTCCACCAATGAAAGAATAGATAACAATATGGAAATTCCTGAAGATTATAATGAAAAGAGAAAATTGCTAAGAGCATTGATGAATGTGCAAACTCCAGTTCAATTAAGTGATGAGTTCTATGAGATTCAAGATAAGATCCTCAGTGAAGAAACAAGCAATAAGGATTTAGTTTCATGTATGGACATAAATCCGATTAGTCAAAATCATGATGGAATAGACTCAAAAATAGCATTGTGGCAAGGAGACATAACTTGCCTTAAGGTGGATGCAATTGTAAATGCTGCAAATGGACAAATGTTAGGTTGCTTCATTCCACTGCACAACTGCATTGACAATCAAATTCATTCAGCTGCAGGATTCCAGTTAAGAATGGACTGCTATAAGATCATGCAAGAGCAAGGCCATGAGGAGCCAAATGGAAATGCAAAAATCACCTCTGCTTATAACCTTCCTTCAAAATATGTCATTCATACAGTAGGACCTGCAATTGCCCATGGACAGGAACCTAATGAAAAGGAAATTAAAGAGCTTGAAAGCTGTTATGAATCCTGTTTAGAGCTTGCAGATGAATATGGCTTAAAATCAATGGCTTTTTGTTCAATATCCACTGGAGTCTTCAACTTCCCAAAAGATCAAGCATCCAAATTAGCTATTGAAACTGTAAGGAACTATTTAAATAATAATCCAAAAACAAGCCTTGAAAGGATAATCTTCAATACATTTTCAGATGAAGCTACAGAAATCTATAGGAAAAACCTAAAATAGGAGACAATATCATGGATGAGTACAATAAAAGAGTGGAAAAATTAAAAGAATTGATAGATGATGCTGATTATATATTGATAGGTGCAGGAGCAGGATTATCAACTGCTGCAGGAGTGGAATACGCAGGGAAAAGGTTTACAGATAATTTCCCTGAATTTATTGAAAAATATGGATTTCAAGACATGTACACTTCCATGTTCTATCCATTCAAAAGCCCAGAAGAAAGATGGGCATATTTTGCTAAGCACGTTTATGTAAACAACATTGGAATGGGAGGAACAGACCTTTATAAAAAACTCTTCAGCATAGTGAAAGATAAGGATTATTTCGTAATCACAACAAATACTGATGACCAATTCCTGAAATCCGGATTTGATAAGGAGAGGTTCTTTAGAACACAGGGAACATACAGCAAAATCCAATGCTCAAAAGCATGCCACAATAAACTATATGATGACGAAGAATTAATCTTGGAAATGATGGAAAAGACTGATGAAGACTTGAAAATACCCTCTGAACTTGTCCCAAAATGTCCTGTTTGTGGAGAAGAAATGGATTTGAACTTAAGAAAAGATAGCTTCTTTGTCGAGGATGATGAGTGGCATGAACAGAATCATAATTACATTGATTTTAGACAAAAGGCATTAAATGGAAAATTGCTCCTTTTGGAATTTGGAATAGGATTTAACACTCCAATTATAATTCGTTTCCCATTTGATGATTTAGTGAAATCATATGACAATGTCAATCTTGTGAGATTCAACAGAAGTCACACAGAATTAACAGTGAAGCATAATGGAAATTATTATTTGGTTCCTGAAGATGAACTTGATAAGTATGTTTCTCCAGACATTAAAGAGAGATATGTTCCTTTCAAGGAGAGCATTGATGAAACATTGAAAAAAATAAAATATTTTGTGAAGATATGATCATCCAGAATTACTTATTATTGGATTTAATCAATCTTTTAATATGCAAATCTGCCCAAATCATTGTGATTGTGTTTACAACAATCTCTCCAAGGATTATCCCCCACCAAGCACCATATTCTCCATAACCTAATACAATAGCTAAAAGTATTGCAAATGCAAGAGTGAAAACTGTTTCCCTTAAGATTGTCTGGAACATTGCAGTTATTCCATTCCCAGTACCTTGAAAAACGAATGTTGAAGTGCATCCATAACCCATTGTTGGGAAATAAATTACTATCACTGATAGGAATGCAATAAGCTGTGGAGTCAATCTTGTACTTGTGCCTGTATATGCAAATACTGAAACTATTTGAGGGGCAAATGCATAAACCACTATGGCGGCTGCAAATCCGAATATGATGGCTATTTTCATGGAATACCTGTGAGCCACTAAAATCTCCTCATACCTCCTTGCACCATAATTGGCTCCAACAACAGATATCAATGCTGTAGCTATAGCCAAAATTGGAGTTGTTGCAATTGTCACCACTCTCCATCCGGTTGAATAAACTGCCACAGCATCAGTATTTGCCACAGCCACAAGCAATAGTGTGAACAATGCAGCAAACAATGCATTGTTTATGAGTTCCAAGCTTGCAGGAAAACCCACTTTTATTATATCAATTGAAATGCCTTTATCAAACTTATAATTAGACAAGAATGGCTTTAAATAAGTGTCCTTCTTAATATAGAACCAATAAAACAGGATAAGGTTTACAAGCAATAGTGAAATCAAGGTTGCAATGGCCGCTCCCTTAATGCCTAAATTTAGACCATAAATGAAGACAGGGTCAAGGGCCATATTCAATATTGAAGAGAATAGCATTGCATACATTGTCCTGTTTGCATCCCCTTCACCTCTAAGGACCCCATATAGTGCATTTGAAAGGATAACAAGAATTGAACCAAGGACTAAAAGCATTCCATAATCCATTGCATAATCAATTGTGCTTCCAGCCCCTATTGAAAGAAGGATATCCCTTAAGAAAATCAATAAGACGATTGTTGTTACGACTGATACGATTACTGTAATGAATACTGAATGAACTGCACCATTGTCTGCCTTTTCCTTATTGTCTTCTCCAATGTATTTTGATAATGCAGAAGCGGAACCTGCACCTAATCCATTTCCAATTCCCATAAGCGCAATGAAGATGGGACTTACAAAACCCACACCTGCAAGGGCATCGGCTCCTAATCCAGAGACCCAAATGGCATCGATAACACTATAAAGGCTTGTAATGAATAAGGAAATTATTAATGGAATAGACATTTTCCATAATGCCTTTTTAGGATTTCCCAAAATGGAGTCCACTCCCTGAGAGTTTTTTATATTGTTACCGCCCATTTTATCACAAACTCTTTAAATGGTCTTTAATTCCATAAACTTAAATTATTTAACTATCTTTCAGTCAATAAAAACTTTAATTCCTTATAACTATATATTGATTAAAATTTAAATAAATAACTATCAAGATGTGATATTATGGATGAAAATAATTATGTAGTATTTAAAAAATTATATGGAAACATCAAGCGTCCAAGAGTTAAGGAATTGTCAATTAACTTAAATGGGGTGAAGATATACGAAAAAGACCAGTCAATGATAATCAATATAATAGTTCCAGTTGAAGAATCAACTAAAACAGTCCAATACTTCGAAGAGTTCAACTTAGGAGAAGACATTCAATTCAATATTGGAAATACTGGAGACTTTGAATGTATTTTTAGAGGAATTTCACCGGTTATAGATAAGGACAGCTTTTCCTCATTTTCAATTATCGTTCAAGAAAAGAATCCAAGGCCAGATCAACTTCAAGTGGAAGCGGACTGCAATCAGGTTGATGAATTTGGAAATCCAATTCATGAATGCATCGGCTGTGGATTGCATAGAGAATAAAAGCATAATATCACAAAAGTGAAAAAGCACAAAATAATTTAATTAATTTAATTGAAAATACGAATAATAATTTAAGTAGTTATTAGAAAAATTATTAATTTAATTAACCATAAAATTAATTATTTTAAATTAAAGTGCAATGCTTGAAAATAAAATATTCTTTATCTATATGTCATACAACCATCCTAACTATTTTTCATAAAATTCAAATTATAATCTCCAAAAATTAAACCCCCTAATTTTTTTTCATAAAATATTTTTTAAAAAAAAATAGCCTTTTTTAGATTCATCAATTTTTTAAAAAATTTTTCATCAAACTATTTTTAAAGCTTATTTTAGAAAATAAAGCATTATAAAAAAGACTTTATTGTTTTTTATTTTTTTCAAAAAATAACGAAATGAAAGCAATATTATAATAAAGTTGTTAAATTGCTTTAATCTTGTTATAATATCCTAAAAACTTTTTATAAACGAAAATAATTTATATAATAAAGATAAATAAAAAAATAAAGAAAATTAAGCATAATTACGGTGAAATATATGATTGATGAAATTTTTCAAGAATATAAAAAACAGGAAAATGAAACCCTTATTCTAATGACAGAACATCTTGACATTAATGTGAAGCGTTTCTTGTATCGCAATATAAACAACGATCTGATATTTATTTTAGATAGTGTAAATCTCTTGAATGAAGAAATCGACTCCTTTAAAATCATGGATGAGTTTTATGAAAAAATCATTAAAGAGGGAATCCTATTAGGCATTGGCTTTGGCAAGGCCCATATGATAAAAAAGATTCTGGAATATCCTATAGGAAAAAGTGAAATACTTGATATTGACCTTAAGGAATACGACGAATACTTCCCTCCATTCGATGAGTCAAAATTCGATTTTGAAAGGACAAGGGAAGATGGGATGGAAAGACTCAAGGTATCACGAAATGATGAACCCAGCAGTCTTGAGATTGAAATATCTGCAGTGGCATATATTGCAAAAATCATCGATAAGAACCATAAGGAATTGAAGAAGCTGCTTTTTGAAGAATTTTTGGAAGAATTGAAGATAGATAGAAAAAGGGCCAGATATGCCTGCCATAAAAAGATCATAATTGACAGTGAAAATTTAAGGCCATTGATTAAGTCCAGATTCTTTAAGGAAAAAAGCGGAAAGTTTAAAATCAAAAAGTTGATTGATGACTATTTTGAATTAATGATAGATGTGGGCTTGGATATGGGGATTAAAGTTGGATTGAAGTTAGTCATTGAAGATATTCAAAAGAACATCATGCCCTATGAAATCTTAAGGAATCTCTCTGAAACGGAAACGATGATGTATATCCAAAAGGAACACAGCGAGTACATTTTCAAAAAGCACAATAATAAGATGACCATAAAAGATTAGGAAAAAGGTGAAAGGATGAGCTATCTAATTAATGAAATTTATGAACTTTATGAAAAGCATTTAGAAATAACAGAACCTGTTTTAAAGGATATGGGCGTAGAGGACAATATACACAATTACCTTATTGATGTAAACATTGATCTTGAGATATTGCTGGAATCAAACGATTTGATCCAATATGAACATAATGAGCTTAGAGAAAAGATAAAACAGGCTTATGATGAGATATTTAAGGAAGGAATACTGTTTGGAATAATCGTCGGAAAAATTATCAAGCTAAACAACTGTTTAGAAAATAAGGAAAAATACGGCGAATATCTGGATCGAAACTATGATTATTATACCGAATACAGCTTTAAAATAGACTTCTTTAAAAAGACAATCCCTCCAATAAAAATCAGAAAGTCAACTAGAGAAACAAATCCGAGACAATTGAATTATAGGAATAAGAAATACGAAGAAAAGAGAAAGGTTGATGGAATCAATGTCAGCTGCGAACAGATCAAGGATTCATATTACACAATCAATGAAGAGGTGCTTGAATATAAGGAAAGAATTGAAAAGATTGGAATAATGAATTTCTTGAAAGAGGAAAGGATAAGCGAAGAATTGAAAAAGAGATATTCCACAGTGAACGATACACTATTCGAAAAATTATTCAATATTTTAGAAGTCAATTTGAACAATGCGGAAAGAGCCTGTCAAAACTACTACCGTTTTGATACATTCACTGCACATGACATGTTTGTATCAGATTTATTTGCAAATCTTGAAGGGGAATTTGAAGCAAAAGAATTGGTGAATCTTTACCTAAAATATGTTTTTAATAAGGGCATGGACATTGGAATACTGAATGGAAAAATGTTCTTTGTATATGACATTCAGGAGGGATTCCTGAATTATTATAAAATACAGAATATGGACTGTAATGAAAAAAGCAGATATTTAATAAAGGAATTGTTTGATTAGTTATGGATAAAAATCCATAAACTTAATCATTAAAAAAACAGAATTAAGTTTAAAAAAATAAACTTAATCTTAAAAAAAAACTTGTTAAGTTAAAAAAACTTAATCATTTAAAAATTTAATAAATCTATTTAATTTTTTGCCCACAATTTGTACAGAAATTATCCTCAGGAGCAATTGCTGCACCACATTTAGGACATGCATTGGCTTTAGGTGCCTGTTTGGTTTGATTAGACCAATTATTTGTTTTGTCAGTTACTGTAGGTTCACCAATAACCGGAGCACTTGTGAAATCCTTATCACTATTGATTTCAGCAATCAATGCCTTCATGTTTGCAATCCTTTTTTCATCAGATGGGTGTGTTGAGAAAAATTCAAAATTGTTTCCGGCATTTTGACTCATATTTTCCCAAAATGCAGGTATTGCATTAATGTCATAACCTGCCCAATGAATAATCAACATACCTAATCTGTCAGCTTCCAATTCCTGATTTCTACCAAATGGCTTTACAAACAAGAAGTCAGAACCAATATTTGCAGCATTTATGGATGCTCTTGTAATATCCCCCACTGCACCCATGCCGAAGATATCCAAAAGGAAACTTCCAAAATAGGTTGCAGTTGCAATGGTATTTTTTGCACTTTCAACACTTGCACGGGTTCTTGAATGGTCAAGCAATGCATGTGCCATTTCGTGTCCTAAAATGAAAGCTATTCTCTCTTCAGTATTTGCAATGGAAAGAATGCCTGAAAACATAACTATTTTTCCACCAGGCATACAAAATGCATTTACAGTCTTATCCGCCAATAAATGCACATCCCAATCATAATAATCCTTAATGTAATCCATTCTGTCAATTTTTGTCAAATAAGCATCCACTGCCTTAATCAATCTTACGGCAACAGCCCTAACCACTTGACCTTCAGGAGCATTATCCAATACCTGAGCCTTTTGGACCATAGCATAATATTGCCTGTAGGAATCTTCTAAAAACTTATCATCATTGACTATGTCAAAATGACTTTTACCTGTAAATGGATTTAAACTACTTCTTTGTTCTTTTGCCATTTAAATCACCGATTAATTAATAATTATATTAACTTATGTAATAACTTATAAAAATAATTTACATTTTATAACCAGTACCAACAAACTGAGCAATGTCTCGACCAGTATCATCTGTAATGTCTACATTGATTACAGAGGTTGTCCTTCCATTTTTACGAACTGAAGCTTTTGCTATGAGCTTCTCCCCCTTTGCTCCACTTAAATAGTTTATGCTCACTTGAAGACCTACTGTGAGCTTATGCAATTGATTGGACATGACTGCAAAGGCAAAATCACCGAGAGTGAATATTGCTCCGCCCATCACAGCACCAAAACCGTTTCTGAAATCATCCCTAATCTCTAAACTGCAAATGCAATAATCCTCTCCAAGTTCATCCAATTGAATTCCCATATTAGTTGCAAACTTATCTCCATTGAAAAATTCTCTTGCATTTTCTATTGATTTGAAAGTAGTCAAAATAATCACCTAAATTACAATATAATAATTTATTTATAAAAAATCATTAAAAAAAGTATTCAACTTAAGATGGTTTAGAATAATGCTGTACTATTCTATTAATCTGTTTTAACCTTTCTAATGAATTTGGCAGGAACTCCTGCAACAATGGAATACTCCTCAACATCCTTTGTCACTACTGCACCAGCTGCAATAATCGCCCCATCACCTATTGTGACTCCTGGCAAAATTGTTGCATTTGAACCTATCCAAACCTTATTCCCAATATTTATTGGAGCCGCTATTAGATTAGCCCTATTTAAAGGATTTTCTTCATGATTTAAAGTTGCCATGACAACATTATGGCCAATCAGCACATCATCACCGATATAGATTCCACCTTGATCCTGGAACTTGCAGCCTGCATTGATAAAAACATTCTTACCTAAATGGATATTCTTTCCAAAATCTGTAAAGAATGGGGTGAAAACCCTAAATTCCTCATCAAGTTCCTGGCCAATCAATTTAGAGAACAATTCCCTTCTTTCATCAAAGTCATGATAAGTGTAATTCAAATCTGCTGTAATCTTTTGAGCTTCAATGCTGTAGTGATTACAGGCATCCAATGCATCTTCATCCATAACTAAAGTGTCACCAGCATTAAAGATATCTAACAATTCATCAAGTTCTAACATAATAATAGATTCAATTTTATTGAATATAAAAATTTTTAAAAAAATAAGCCAATTATTAAAAATCAATAAAAAAAAGAAAAAAAGTGAAAAATCAAAAAAATTAAAAAAAGAAAGGAAATGGATTTGAACCCATTCACTTCCAGTGATTAAGTTCTTCTAGATTAAGACCAATATCACTAGCTTTGAAAACAGGCTTTATTCCTAATTTTCTCTGTTTCTCATAATCTCTCATACAATCAATAGCCGCCTTGGAGAGAAGCACACATACAGGCAGGTTGATTAAGGTCATTCCTCCCATGGTAATGTCTGCCATAGCCCAAGCGGCATCCATTGGAATGATTGCACCTACAAATACGACCACTGCACATAGAATATGGAATATGCGCATAAAGCTTTCTGAAAGTTTCTTCTTATTGTTTAAAAATATCAATGCATTATCCACATAATAGAGGTTTCCTATCAATGTGGTGAATGCAAACAATACCATTGCAACTGTGATGAATATAGGGCCGATAGCGCCGAAAACTGTTGAAATCGCAATCTGCACATAAGGTGCACCGGAAACAGCTTCAGTTGCTGGCACTCCAGTGGACAAGCACATCAATGCAGTTGCAGTACATAAGAGCAATGTGTCAATATAAACGGATAATGTCTGAGCCAATCCCTGTTTTGCAGGGTGGGATACATTTGCAGAAGCGGAAGCATTCGGTGCTGAACCTACCCCTGCCTCATTTGAGTATAATCCCCTTTTAATACCATATACCATACATGATCCTGCCACCCCTCCAAAAATGGATTGGAAATCAAAGGCATCCTGGAAGATTAAAAGAAACATATCAGGAATATGTTGAATATTTAAGAATATTACAATCAAACAGATAGCCACATAGGAAATCCCCATAAATGGTACGACTGTACTGGTAATCTTGACGATTCTTTTACCTCCACCAAGAAGACAATATGCAGTAAATAGGGCAAGTATCACACCTATGATGATTGGGGTTGTTAGAGGATGGTAAAATGAATAGTCCATAAATGTTGACTGAAGGTTATATGAACACAATAGATTGAAACCTACCCCATAGGTAGCTATTAAGAATATGCAAAAGAGCAAGGCAAGCTTATGCTTATGCAAGCCATGTTCAATATAATATGCTGGACCACCATAGAAATGACCTTCATGATCCTTTCTCTTGTAAATCTGAGCCAATGTACTTTCAATGAATGCAGAAGAAGCGCCTATAATACACATGAGCCACATCCAGAAACAGGCTCCAGGACCACCAAGACAGATTGCAGTTGATACTCCAATAATGTTTCCAGTCCCTACCCTTGATGCTGTTGAAACCAACATTGCCTGAAGGGAGGATATGCTGTTTTCAGTATCCGGCGGTTCCATAAGGATTCGAAGTGAATCAACAAACAGTCTAATCTGCACTCCCCTTGTCTTGGCTGTGAAATACAATCCAGCCATTACCATGACAATAATCAGTATAGGGTAGTACATGACACTATCCAATTGATTTAAAAAATTAAGAATTAAATTTAGCATATTATCTCCTTTTTGCAATAGTTTATTTATATAATAATTTATAATTTTATTATTATAATAAATTATCTAAATTATAAAGGGGGATAAACCCTATGAAAATAGGCATTAGTGGCTAAATTAAAAGAATGTTTAAAAATACTTTAAAAAATTAGCAAAATAAAATAATTAAAAAAATATTTAAAAATAATTAAAAAAAAGCAAAATAATTAAAAAAAATAAAAAAGAAAAGTAATAATTTTAAGTAAAATTATTACAAATTGACATTATTGGGTGGTTCTATACGATTCCTTGAGCGTTCATTGCGTCAACTACTTTTAAGAATCCAGCAATGTTTGCTCCAACCACATAGTTTTTCTCAAATCCGTATTCTTTAGCTGCTGCATCCACATTTGCAAAGATGTCTTCCATGATTTGTTTGAGTTTTGCATCAACTTCTTCAAAGGTCCAAGATAATCTTTGAGAGTTTTGAGACATTTCAAGTGCGGAAGTAGCTACTCCACCTGCATTGGAAGCTTTACCTGGTGAGAATAGGATACCATTTTCAATCAAGTAGTTGGTTGCTTCTAAGGTGGTAGGCATGTTTGCACCTTCAGCTACAGCAATGATACCATTTTCAACTAAGGTTTTAGCATCTTCAAGGTCCAATTCGTTTTGGGTAGCACATGGGAATGCAACATCAGCTTTTACAGTCCATACGCCTTTGCCTTCATGGTATTCAGCAGATGGTCTTGCTTCAGCATAAGCGGTTAATCTTTCACGTCTTACTTCTTTTACTTCTTTGAGCAATTCCACATCAATTCCTTCTGGGTCGTAAATCCAACCGGTGGAATCGGAACAGGTTACAGGTTTAGCGCCTAATTGAATAGCTTTTTGGATTGCATAAATTGCTACGTTACCTGCACCAGACATGATTACGGTTTTGCCTTCTAAGCTTTCACCGTTTGCTCTTAACATTGCATCTGCGAAGTATAATAAACCATATCCAGTTGCTTCAGTTCTTGCTAAAGATCCTCCGAAAGTTAATCCTTTACCAGTGAGTACACCTTCGTATAATCCTTGGATTCTTTTGTATTGACCGAATAAGTAACCGATTTCTCTACCACCTACACCAATATCTCCAGCAGGAACGTCAGTGTCAGCACCAATGTATTTGCAGAGCTCGGTCATGAAGCTTTGACAGAAAGCCATAACTTCTCTGTCAGATTTTCCTTTAGGGTCAAAGTTGGATCCTCCTTTACCTCCACCAATTGGAAGACCAGTCAAGGAGTTTTTGAAGATTTGTTCGAATCCTAAGAATTTAATAATACCTACATTTACGGAAGGGTGGAAACGAAGACCTCCTTTGTAAGGTCCAATTGCACTGTTGAACTGTACTCTGTAACCGGTGTTTACTTGTACTTGACCGTTGTCGTCTACCCAAGGGACTCTGAATTTGATTTGTCTTTCTGGGTTGACTAATCTTTCTAAAAGTGCATCTTTTCTGTATTGTTCTTCGTTTTCTTCGATTACGACTCTTAAAGATTCTAATACTTCTTTTACAGCTTGATGAAACTCAGGTTCATCAGGGTTTTCTTTAACAATTAAGTCAATTACTTCATCAACATAGGACATAATTTAATCTCCATTTTATTAATAATAAAAAAATTAATAAATTTAAGATATTTTAAATTTTAGAATAATTAATTAAACTAATAATTAATTATTATTGATTAAAAATAGCCATACAAAATTCAACTATATTTCAACTAACTATACTTAACTACAAAAGACATTTAACTATTTCTAAACAATAAAAGTAAATATTAGTTAAATTAATTATTAGCAAAAAACATTATTTAAAAAATTTAAATAATATCTTAGGACATTTCAGATAAGATTTCACCACCACCATGATTCAAATCTTAAAAATAGCAAACTATCAAAGACATGATCCATAATGATAGTGGCAAACCTTTTCCGATTTTTGATGTCTAAATATAAATTGAATAATATTCAATATAAAGGTACCTATTTTTAGGAATTTTTTATTTACAATTCAATGTTAAAGGTATACAAATAATAGTTAACCTAGGAAAATATTTAATAAAAATATAAAATAACCGAAATAAAGCTTTAAAATAAAACATTTTAGTTAAAATTATATATAGACAAGTCAATATTAAAGGTAGACAAAAACAAAAAGTTTAATAATAATCAGCAATAATAATAAAAAATAAAGGCGAATTATTAAGAAAAAACATGACTTTTTCAATCTGGAAAAAAATGATTTAATAAATAAAACCTCTAAAAAAATATTAGAATAATCTATTGGTAAATCCAAATACCACCTATAAAATTTAAACAATATAAATTTTTTAATAAAAAAATTAAAAAACATCTAAAAAATATAAAAAATGATATACATTGTTTAAAAAATTTATAGAATAATCTTTTTAAAAAAATAGATCACAATTATTTTACAAATCACAAGGGTCGGAAAACAAAGTGCCAACCAAAAATGAACATAATAACAACAAAATTAAAATTATTATAAACAATACTACAAATAATACTATCAAAACTTGAACACAAAGAAATTTAAAATTTTTTAAAAATGAGGGAAAATATATGAAAATACTAATCTCAAATCTTAAGGGAAAGGAGCTTTTAGACATAGCCATGAAAAACAGGATTGACAAATTAATATCCGTTTACATGAATTATAATGAAACAAGTTTGCTTGACCAATACATGACTAAGGAAAACATTAAGGTCAGCACTACAAATGCAATCGAAGCCACCAAACAATTAACCGACATCATCAGAAGGTCTAAAGAGGGAAATGAAATATATGTGGCCACTGATGGAAACTTCATAGGGTCCATTTTAAACTTTGTTGGAAATAAGGAAGGTGCAGACTACATTTATTATTGCTTTAATGACCAAGCAATACAAATGCCAAAACTGAGCATAAACTTATCCAAAACCAAATTGGAAATTCTAAAAACCCTTGCAGAATCAGAACAGACAGCCATTTTAATTGGAAAGAATGTAGGAATTTCAAGGGCAATGGTCTATAAGCACATAAATAGCTTGATGGAAGATGGTTTGGTGGGGCAAACAAAACAGTATGAAAAGTATTATCTTACAAATGCAGGAAAGATGGTGATTATTTAAAAAAAAGCCCAATATAAAATTGTAAAAATAAATAAAATCCTAAAAAAAGAAAATAGCAACTTAAAAAAAAGAAAATATCAAAATGTGGAATCCGAATTATGAATCCACATCTGATTTTAAAATTTTAATTTAATCTTTAGTTTTGAAAACTAATTAATATTATAATCAATGCATAGAGTCTAGAACTTAACTAAGCTTCAGCAGGCTTTCCTTTTTCAGCCCATCTTACAGTCATTGTAGTAAATGGCTGAGCGATTGCAGTCCAGATCAAACTTAATATCCAGTGAGTGATGATCATTATTAAAATGTCTACAACAGAGTAAACACCAACAAATGCCAATCCAATGAATACAAAGTTGTCAATGAATTCACTGAAAGCAAGAACCAATAGGTTTATTCCAGATGAATATGCTTTACCCTCATTTACAATTGTAGTCAATCTTGCATTTACCAAGTTACCGATCAAGTAACTGATGTAGGAAGCTGCAAGAATTCTTGGAGTTTGGGTAAATACAAAGGATAATGCCGCATCACCAGTGAAGAAATCTGGAGATGGCAAGAATAATATTAAAGTAGTCATAAATACGAATAATACATCTGCAGCAATACCTAAAATAAGGGTCCTCTGTGCAACCCTTTCACCATATACGTCTGCAATTACGTTGGTTAGAATATATACCAAAGGATAGATTAAAACTCCTGCAGGAGTTTCCATTCCTAAGAAATTGATATTAATGATCTTAACTGTAATCAAGTTTGCAATGGTAAAGGCCATACAGAAGAATACTGTGAGTATTACTCTTTTTTCTGTAAAGTCAAAATTTAAATCCATTTAATCAATCCTTAATAAATTAACTATAAAATAGAACATTTAGAAAATTAATAAAATCATAAATAAAAGATTATTTAAATTATTTGTAATTTTTTAAATTATCTAAAATAGATTAAAATTTGGTTTATGAAACATTAAATTTAAAAGAAGATTTTTAAAAAATAAGATATTTCATAGAACATATTAAATATTTAATTTAATCCAATATAAATATTTAGTATGAAGACACAATAATTCAGTGAATACACAATAAT
>JAUNXF010000149.1 GCA_030539935.1 Methanobrevibacter sp. | reverse complement strand
AGGAAAATAATAAAATGTCAAATAATACAGATAATGAAATACTAAATGAATTAAGAGAATTAACAAATGATAAGGGTAACTGGAAAGCAAATATCAATGATGTTGCACTTAAGTTGAATGATGGTTATTCTGGTGCTGTAAAAGCAAAGGCATTATGGCTTCTTGGCGAAATGGGTTTGAAGTATCCAAGAGAAATAGAATCTCATGTTAATGACATTGCTAGTTACTTAGAGGATGATGATTCTAAATTGAGAGAAAGATCTGCTAATGCAATTGGAAGAATAGGCAGAGCAGATAATGATTTAGTAATCGATTATATGGATAAATTGATGAAAATGAAAGATGATGAATCCGCTAACGTGAGACATGCATTCATTTGGGCTTGTGAGAATATCGCTACAAATGCGCCAGACTTATTTTGCGATAAACTGGATATCTTTTTTGAAATGATTTCAGATTCTGAAGATAAAGTTAGGATAGAAGCACCTGAAATGTTTAGGGTGATTGGAAAAACAAGACCGAATTGTGTAGGACCTTACTTGAAAAGGCTGGAATATTTTGCAGAGAATGATGAAAACCGTATTGTTCGCATTCATAGTGCTGGTGCAATCAGAATTACAAAAAAGGCATTGGAACAATGAGTTTTAGGGCATGCATGAGTATTGAAAATATTTCTTCATATCTTAAACAATCTTTTAGCATTTTTTGCAGTTATTTCAATAACTTCAGACTCTTCAATATCCAATTCTTCAGCTATTTTTCTTATGATGTATTTTATGTTCAGTGGTGTATTCATTTCCCCTCTTTTTTCTTCTGGAGGCAAGTAAGGAGAATCGGTTTCTAAGAGGATATGTTCAATCCCAATCTCATTTAGCATCTTTCTTGTTTTCTTATTGTTGGTATGGGTTACTGTCCCTCCTATTCCCATATAGAAACCTAATTTAATGAATTCTCTTGCCATCTCAGCTGAACCTTGATAGGAATGCATGGATCCAATTGTGTCATGTTTTTTTATAATATCATAAGTGTCCTGCATTGCCTTTCTAGAATGGACTATCACAGGAAGTTCATGTTTTTCGGCTAAGCTAAGCATTTTTTCAAAGAGTTCAATTTGCTTATCCTTATTTTCCTTTCCTTTGTAATAATCCAATCCTATTTCCCCTACAGCGATGACCTTATCATTCTTTAGCTGATTATCCAATAGGGAAATGTCTTCATCTGTAACTTCATCTGCAAATGTGTAAAAGTATCCTAAAGCAGCATAGACATTTTCATAGCTTTGGGACAATTTCAATACCTCTTCATTGCTTTTAGGGTCAGTCCCATTCAATATTATGATAATATCCTCTTTAAGAGCTTCTTTTATTATTTCCTCTGCATTTTCCATTTCACTATTGTAAATATGGCAATGTGTATCGATAATCATAAAAATCTTAAACGATTATTTATTCATTGATTAAGAAGAATTATTTTGCATTAAGTTTTTATTCTTTTAACCTCAATTATTATATAATCAATTGAATTAAATTAAATTTTTGGTGAGCATAGATGGATGAGAAGTTTTCAAGAACAGAAATGTTAATTGGAAATGAGGGAATGGAAAAACTAAAGAATGCCAAAGTTGCTGTTTTTGGGCTTGGTGGTGTAGGTTCCTTTGTTTGCGAAGGACTTGCAAGAAGCGGAATAGGCAATTTTGTGCTGGTGGATTTCGATAAGGTTGATGAGAGCAATATCAATAGGCAGCTAATAGCCACAACTAAAACAATCGGCAGAAACAAGGTTGATGTCATGAAAGAGAGAATCTTGGATATCAATCCTGATGCTAATGTTGAAATTTATAATGAATTCTACCTTGCTGATTCAGAATCCGACATCATTACAGAGGACTTGTCATATGTCGTTGATTGTGTGGACACTATAATGGCTAAGATTGCAATCATATGCAAATCCAAGGAAATTGGTGTGCCAGTAATGTCTTGTATGGGTACTGGAAACAAGTTGGATCCTACAAGTTTTGAAATAGATGATATTTATAAGACCTCATATTGTCCACTTGCCAGAATAATGAAAAAGGATTTAAAAAAGAGAAATATAAAGAAATTAAAGGTCTTGTATTCAAAGGAACATCCTATAAACACAAATGATTGTGAAATAA
>JAUNXF010000148.1 GCA_030539935.1 Methanobrevibacter sp. | reverse complement strand
TAATTAGGATTCGGTTTGGTGTATTCAGTTTGGGTGAAAATGTACGTTTAATTATAAGATCATATTTTATTTTATCATACTCATAATTGAGTTTGGCGGTCATAGCGATGGGGTTACACCTGGTCTCGTTTCGATCCCAGAAGTTAAGTCTTTTCGCGTTTTGTTTGTGTACTATGGGTTTCGGTCTATGGGAATTTCATTTAGCTGCCAGCTCTTTTATTCTTATATTTTATTATTCATATCTTTATTTAGTTTAAAAACTAAATTCAGTCATTCATTATCATATAGGTTTGGCGGTCATAGCGATGGGGTTACACCTGGTCTCGTTTCGATCCCAGAAGTTAAGTCTTTTCGCGTTTTGTTTGTGTACTATGGGTTTCGGTCTATGGGAATTTCATTTAGCTGCCAGCCTTTTTTTATAGACGATTATTTAGTTTGATTATTTACGAACTTTTTTTTACTTTCTAAATTTTCTATTTTTTGCTGATTTTTTTATTTCTATATGATCAGATTCTTTGTATTTTTTAGAACTATCAAAACATTTATATAGTATGTATAACAATTGTTATATAATGAATATTTTTCTTAAAATTTTTTCTTAAATTTTTACTGTTTTTTTAATGCTTTTCCCTAGTATTAAAATCAGGCAAATCAAAAATATAACAATTGTTATTTTTTATAGAAAATATAAAAAATTTCTAAAGAATATTTTAAGAATTTTATTAAATATCCATTTATTAAAATCTACTAGTATTCATTATATTTATTAAATTATTATATTATAGGTGATAAAATGACAAATAAAAATTATGGATTAAGTACTTTAGGATTACATGCAGGACAAGAAGAACCAGACCCAGCAACTGGAGCAAGAGCAGTTCCAATTTATCAAACTACATCTTATGTGTTTAAGGATACGGAACAGGCAGCCAATAGATTTGCTTTACAGGAATTTGGTCAAATATATAGTCGATTGACAAATCCAACTTCAGATGCATTCGAAGCAAGGATTGCTGCAATTGAAGGTGGTAACTCTGCAATTTCTGCTGCAAGTGGTTTGGCAGCAATATCTTATGCCCTTTTGAATATTACACAACCGGGTGATGAGATAGTTTCTGCAGATAATTTATATGGTGGAACATACCAATTGTTTGATTACACTTTTAAGGATTTAGCACGTAATGTTATCTTTGTTGACTCTCAAGATCTTGATGCTTTTGAGGCAGCAATTACAGATAGGACAAAGGCCATTTATGTTGAATCAATTGGTAACCCAAAATTGGATGTGCCTGAATTTGAAAAACTTGCTGAAATTGCTCATTCTCATGACATTCCTTTAGTTGTTGATAATACTTCTGCTGTAGGAATTGTCAGGCCTTTGGATCATGGTGCCGATGTAATTGCAGCTTCTGCAACAAAATTTGTTGGCGGTCATGGTACTGCCATAGGAGGATATATAGTAGATAGTGGAAGATTCAATTGGGGCAATGGAAAATTCCCTACAATCTCCGAACCAGACCCAAGTTATCATGGCATAAATTATTGGGAAACCTTTGGGGATGTCCCAGGGCTTGGAAATATTGCTTACACCATTCGTATTAGGGCAAGATTATTAAGAGACTTAGGTGCAACACTTGCTCCTGTACACAGTTTTATTTTCTTGCAAGGTTTAGAAACTTTATCTATTAGAATAGCCAAACATTCAGAAAATGCTTTAAAAGTAGCTAAACATTTGGAGCAACATCCTGCTGTAAGTTGGGTTAGTTATCCAGGTCTTGAAAGCCATCCAACTCACGAAACCGCTAAAAAATATTTAGGTGATAAATTTGGTGCACTTTTGACATTTGGTGTTAAAGGTGGTCTTGAAGCTGGAAAAGAATTTATTGACAATGTGGAATTATTATCTTTACTTGCTAATATTGGTGATGCTAAAAGTTTAGTTATTCATCCTGCATCCACAACTCACCAGCAATTAACTCCTGAAGAGCAGGAAAGTACTGGTGTAACTCCGGATTTAATCAGATTATCTGTAGGTCTTGAAGATGTGGAAGATATCATTGCTGATATTGATCAAGCTTTAGAAAAAGTTAGCTCTAAATTTGGAGAATAAATTTCTCCAATATTTTTTAAATATTCTTCTTTTTTCTTTTTTTCTTTTTTTATTCTT
>JAUNXF010000147.1 GCA_030539935.1 Methanobrevibacter sp. | reverse complement strand
GTAATACCACGAGCTTGTTCTTGTTCGTCAAAATCCAAGAATCTTTGATCTCCAGCAAGTTCCTCGGAAATCATTCCCGCACCTGCCAAAAGGTTATCGGATAAGGTAGTTTTACCGTGGTCAATGTGTGCACAAATACCTATGTTTCTGATATTTGCAGGTTGGTACATCAATTCTTTGATTTTTGCAATCATTCTGTCTCGTCTACTCAAAATCATCACCTATAAACATGCGTTTATTATTTAAGTCAATATTATGTCTATTAAATTAAAAAAATATAAAATATAAAAATTAATCAGAATCGTTGAAATAAAATTCTATTCTGCTCTAATTAAAGGGTTAATTAAAAGATTAAAAAAGAAATTAAAATAATAATTCTGATTAATTCTATAATTATTAAAAACACTAAAATTAGTGTGCTGCTTTTGCAACTCTTTCTTTTTCTTCTTTTTTCTGTAAAGCGAAACTTCTGGTATCTTCTTCAGATGCAAAGATTAATTCATTTGCTAAACATTCAGCAACAGATTTTTTGTTTTTGAATGCAGATTGTAAAGTTCCTCTAGTTAAGAATCCTAAAGAAAGGTCCACTCTTCTTTGTGGAGAAATGTCCACTGCAACTTGGTAACCGATACCACCGTATTTGATACGGGTGGTTTCTTCACGTGGAGAAGTTTTTTCCACAGCAGTAACCAATACTTGAACAGGGTTCTTTTTAGTTCTTTTGTGAATAATCTCTAAAGCTTCTTTTACAATGTTGTAAGCTTTGTTCTTTTTACCAGAGTTTCTTTCGGTTCTCATGATCTTGTTCATTAATCTTTCTACAATAGAAACTTTGGATTTTGCAAATTGTCTTTTTACATGTCTACCTAAAGTATGAGGAACGATGGTTTCATCTAAGCAAATGTATCTTTTTAAACCTAAATCTTCCACTTCAACTTCATCAAGGTCCCATTTATCAAATAATTTAGCCATAAAAATTACCTCAATTATCTTACTGGTTTATCAATTTTTCCGCTTACCATTTCGGATAAAGCTACATTGTTAACTTTACTTACTTTCCAACGAACTCCAGGAATGTCTCCCATGGATCTTCCTGATGGTCCACCGATACCTTCAATCATAACTTCATCGTGCTCATCGATAAAACCGATAGCGCCGTCACCTGGTGCAAATGCAGTTAATTGTTTACCGTTTTTGATTAATTGAACACGAATACATTTACGAATAGCGGAGTTAGGTTGCTTTGCTTCAATACCTACTTTTTCAATAACAATTCCTCTAGCTTGAGGTGCCCCTTCAAGAGGGTCCGCCTTTACATCTAAACGTAATGCTCTTCTTTTGTAATCTACGTCTTTCCATCTAAAATTTTGTCTATTCTTTTTAAGCTTTTTAGCAGCAAAAAGTCCTGGCATATATATTCTTCCTCTTAAGTTTTTACGACAAATGTCTTTTTGAATAGATAATAAGATTAAAATAATTAATTCCATTCGATAAAAGTCCACCGCTGCGATTTACTATTATATGCAAAAAACATTCTTAAACCATGTCTAAACTAAGGTGATTAAGCTTAATTTAGATTCAAAATACTAAAATTATACGATAAAATAACCATATAATAGCAATCAAAACTTCTATACAAAATAGAATATAAGTATAGAATCTAATTAAATGCACTGATCAAATATTGTCTGTGAATGATTCGATCAATGCTATAATCATTGAAACTTAAATGAAGATCAATGATATGAAAATAATATAGGTTAACTATAATATAATGGAAAACTATAGCAAAAACGCACACACAGCTATTAGTTTTAAGAAATAACAAATTATAGCCATACATATAAACCAATCAACATTAAAAATTAAGATAAAAATTCCTCTAAAAAAATGTTGATAAGGTATAATGTTACCTATTATAATAATATATTATAATAACTTTATTAATAAATGTTTGGTTTTTTGATATAATTATATCTTGAAAAAAACAGAAATTTCAAAAAAAATTTTGACTTTTGAAAATTAATTAAAAAATAAAAAAAGTTTGACATAATCCAGACCATAATGAATCTGAGATTATGTAATTAATCATAAACAATAATGCAAAACAAAACTATCACAACAGCATTAAAAAAATAAAAATTTTAAACAACTATTGAATATAATTAAAAACA
>JAUNXF010000146.1 GCA_030539935.1 Methanobrevibacter sp. | reverse complement strand
ATGAACTGATGTTCACCTTATTTTATTTTTAAGCGGGTGATATGATGGATAGGGACATGTCTAAAATCATGGAAGAGTATGATGGGGCATTCTTCTTTTTCTTGGTATAGTCTGTTGCATTGAGGGCAGATTTTTATTTCTGTTTCCATGATTTTAATTTATTTTTATTTAGTATAAAAATTGCTGTTTTATTAAAAAATTTTTAATAATACCTTTATAATATTAATTTTATATTCAAGTATAATATTGTTTAAAGGGTGTATAAATGTCTAAGATATGTAATAAATGTGGAAAGGAAAATCCAGAAAACTTAACTTTTTGTGAAGCCTGTGGTACATTTTTAGGAGTAGCGGTTCAAGATTCTACTGAAAATTGCTATGTTTTGAAAGATGACTTTGAAAGGGTATTTCGAGATTATCTTCCTCAAAGGGAAAAATATGGAACTACTGCTGCACCAATAGCTTATTTTATTAAAGATGAATTGAAAAATGATTTTATAAATCTAATTGATGATGCAAATATTCCATATAGTGGATATTATGCTTCAGTTGGTGCGGGTAATTTAGCCCATTGCCCCCAATTAAGTCTCAGTGCTAGTTTAGGCGATCGTATAGGATTGCATTTTCTATTTGTATTTAAGGCAGATATGTCCGGTGTTTACTTATCTATGAGATATTCTGGAAGATTGGATTCTGATGAAAGTCTTAAAACAAAAAGGGATGTTTATCAGTATTACATTAGGAAGCATTTTCCAGATTTGGAATTCCTTGAATCAATTGATTTGAAATCAGATACTGCTTATTCTAAAAGTTATGTAAAGTCAACTATAATCTCTAAATTTTATTACAAGGACAATATTCCTTCTGATGATGTTCTAATCAATGATTTGAAAGATTTCATAAAATGTGGGGACTTGTTATACGAACTCAAGCCTTTAGAAGATGAGGACTTGATAAAGAAAGTCTATAGAAAAAATAATGGTAGTGATGAAGAAATGTTTAAAATATGTAATAATTGTGGAAAAGAAGTTAAAGATGAGTTTGATTTCTGTGTGTACTGTGGTAGTGAATTACCTAAACATTATATTTGTCCAGAGTGCAAAGCGGAATATTTAACCTCTGATTATGAATATTGTGGCAAATGTGGTGGTAAATTAGTGCTTTTTGATTCATTTAATGAAACAATAAGTAATTTGGATTTGGAAAAATTATCCAATGAGGAAATTTGTCAAATTTTTTGGAGTGAATTTGAAAAGGAATTAAATAAAACCGAATATAAATTTTCACTTCTCTTATATGAAAACAATAGAAATTGGAACTCTTTTTCTATGGAAGGAGTAGATCCTTGGGAAGCTTGTCATCTTTCTTCTCGTTTTTACTTTGGAAAAAATTATCATCATGTTGAAGTTAAGATATTCATTGGCAATAATAAGGGTTTATATAAACATTTACTTAAAAGAAAAGCCCATTACAATAAACAATTCCCTAAAGATTTAGACTGGATTGAAAAAACTTATGCTTGTAATATTTCATTAAAAATTGATAATTTATCTATTAAAAATACTTCAGACTGGAATGAAATAATTCATCAATTTATTAGCCAAATGAATAAGTTCTGTGAAGTCTTTTCAGATGACATAATAAAATTTTCTTAGATTAAAAAAAACTTTATAATATTAAAAATATATTTAGATCTAGCTTTTAAATGATGATGAATCTTAGGAGAATAAAATGTCTTCGAATGTTTGTAAAAATTGTGGTAAAGAAAACGAGGAAGATTTTAAATTTTGTGCTTATTGTGGTGAAAAATTATCTTATCTTGTTTGTCCTAAATGTGGGGAAGAATATAATGAAGACTACAATTTTTGTGGTAAATGCGGTGAAAAATTAGTTGAAAATATTAAGACTATAATAAATGAGGAAGTTTATTATTTAAATTTCCAGAATGGTGAGTGCACTGCAAAGGGTATTAAAACCGTCGAAGGATTTGTTGTTTTAAAAGGAGCAAAGATTAGAAAAAGCCTCGTAAAAAGTGCGAGCAAATCTCTTAGAAATTTAAGAAAATTACACAAATCTAAAATTAAAAACTTTATTACAACAGAAGATATTTTATTTGAAAGCTCTTCTGCAGCAGCTAGTTTTATTATTGGTGGTTCTTCAAGTGGTCGCATATATTGGATTCATG
>JAUNXF010000145.1 GCA_030539935.1 Methanobrevibacter sp. | reverse complement strand
GGGGTTTGTTTTGTTTCTATTTGTATGGGCAAGTAGTGGTTAGTTTGATTTGGTGTGTATTTGTATGAGCATAAGGACTTTATTTATGAGTGCATAAGTAATATTATTTTATATTGGGATAAGTTATTGTCTTATTAGTTATGAAAAATTATTTGTTAAATGGTGAATTCTATGAAAATCTTACATGTTGCACATTTCTTTTATCCTTGTTTGTCTGCAGGTGGGGTGGTTAATGCATGCTATCAAATTGCCTCAAAACAAGCAGAAGCCAATGATGTGAAGGTATTAAGCTCAGATTCATGTAAAGAAAGATTAGAATTTCCAGATGGTCGTTATGACGTTGATGTGGATGGCATTAAGGTTGACTACTTTAAGAACTTATCAAACAGCTTTAAACTTCGAACAATGTTGGACACTCCATTATCCGCTCCATTTAAGATTAAAAATGATATAAGCGGATATGATATTGTTCATATTCATGAGCATAGGCAAACTTTAGCCATTATCGCAAGTCATTATGCCCGAAAGAAGAATATTCCATACATTGTACAGGCACATGGCTCAGTTCTCCCATTTTTCCAGAAGGAAGGGTTAAAAAATATTTTTGATAAGGTGTTTGGGTTTAGGATTCTCCATAATGCCTCTTGCGTCTTTGCACTTACTGAAGTTGAAAAAGAGCAATACTTAAAAATGGGTGTTGATGAGGAAAGAATAGAAATTGTCCCAATTGGAATAAATTTGGAGGAGTATGAAAGTCTGCCTGAATATGGCAGATTCAGGTCTAAATTCAACATTGGTGAAGAGGATAAACTAATTCTTTTTGTGGGTCGAATACATGAGATCAAAGGGCTGGATTTATTGATTGAAGCATTCAATGATTTGGTTCATGATAGCATTGAGGCATTTAGGGATGGTCATGATAAAATCATTGATTTGGAGAATAAGGGTTCTATTAAATTAGCTATTGTTGGGCCTGATGATGGATATTTGTCCAGATTAGAAGAAAAGATTGAAGAGTATTCTCTTGAAGATGATGTGATTATTACAGGTCCATTATATAAGGAAGAAAAGCAGGAAGCCTTAGTTGACTGTGACTTATTTGTAATGCCTTCCAAATATGAATCTTTTACAACAAGTGGTCTTGAGGCAATGGCATGTTCCAAACCATTGGTTTTAACTAAAAACAACCATATTCATGATTGGGTTGATGGAAATGTAGGGATAGCATGTGAGGATGATAAGGATTCATTGAGAGATGCTGTTCAAAGGGTTCTCTTTGATGAAGGTTTGGCCAAGGGCTATGGTGAAAATGGAAGAAAACTTATTGAAGAGAAATATAATTGGACCATAATCAATAATCAAATATTGGATATCTATAAGAAATATTTGTGATATCTTATTTTTTAGTAATATTATAGTAAGGCTTTTTATTATTTCTTATTTCTTTTTAAAATAATTATTTTTTGAAATCTATTTTTATATTATTCTTTTTCATTATTTTAATCATTATTTTTTTAAATTTTTTAATTTTAATCTAAAAAATATCATTTTTTGATTAAATAAATACATAACGTTTAAATCTAATAAAAAATATATTATATAATAGTATTAATTTATTAGAGTAATCTATGTAATTTTTTTAAAATTTCAATAATTTGCTTTTATGATTTGGATTATTGATTAATTTTTAAAAATTATAGATTGCCAATCAAATTGAGTAGGGATAAGATGAAAATTGTGGTTTGTCAGAACTGCGGTGCAAAATATCAGCTTGACGATGAAGATGATATAAATGCATTTGAATGTTCTGTTTGTTCTGGAAATTTGGAGGAATTGGAAAGATTCTCAAATAGTGAAGAACAAGTTTCCTCTGATTATAATTCGCAGAATTATTCTGATTTAGTACTGGTTTATTGTACAAATTGCGGATTGAAATATCAATTAAGTGAAAATGACAATATAAACGAATTTGAATGTAATAGCTGTGGAGGAACTTTAGATTATGTTTCTACTATGGGCTCCACATCAAGCGATTCTACCACTTCCTCTATTTTTATAGACTCCCCACTCACTGAAAACCCACTCGCCGATGATGAAATCGATGAGATTATTCCTATTCATGCTGAAGCTAATTTTGCAGATTCTGATTTAGATGAGATTGTTCCTATTCATGCTGAGACTAATTTTGT
>JAUNXF010000065.1 GCA_030539935.1 Methanobrevibacter sp. | reverse complement strand
CTTTATTTATACTAACTTTATTTACTCATTTTATTAATTATTCATCATCTATGAATTCTTGCCATTTTAAGGAATGGTGAAAACTTGCTTATTTTCCAAATCCTCATTTTTCTTCTTATTGCAGAATGCTCTAAAGTCACAAGCGCTGCATGTTCTCTCTTCAGCCTCGGCTTTCCAGGCATCCTGTATTTTAGCCCCTTCCATTTCCTTTATCATTGAAGATTCAATTTCCTTAACCACATTATCGAATTGATTTAGGGAGTTTTCAAACAGTTCCTCATCTATGTTTATTATCCTAATTGACCTGTCCATCTTAAACTTTGTAGACAAGTCATTATGTATTGCCTTTTCAGAGTAAGGATTCCAATTCTCCAATAAGTTCCAATCTGCTTCATCTATACGATCTTTGGAAATGTCAGTCTGGTTTTTACTCAAATCCTCTTTAATTGCCTCCAAGTCATCATTTGATGGAACCAATTCATTCAAGTAAAATATGATTCCCACAACAGGTTCCTGCATATCAGTTTGATTTCTTCTGAGCCATGCATAGGTTAAGATTTGCCATTCATGTTGAATCCAAACCTTATATTTCTCATAAATCTCAGATTCAAACAAATTGCCTTCAGACATCAGTGCCTGAATTTTCTGCATTTCCTCTTCAGATGGAGCGCTTGGCCTTCTCATACCCTTATAATCAATTATTATCTCATAATCTTCAATATTATCCTTTGCCAATTTCTCTTTCAACAGGTCTAAAGTTTCCTTATTGGAAGACAAATACTCTATGATCTTATTGCGATTATCATTATCATAATAAAAATCCAATGTTTTCTGTATCTTTGACTGATTTTCTGCAAAATTTAATAGTTTATTAATTTTTGAAAAGCTCAAAACGTCAACAACACCATTGATTGAATAATAGTCAGACCTGAAATTTTCATCTTCAAGTGGCCTCAATCCCTTAAGAGGCATTTCTGCATCAATTATCAATGGAAACAAATGGGGTCCCCAAAGATTTATTGACCTTTCCAACCTTGCACTGTATATATTGTTTTGTGGACCATTCCAATCATAGCCTAATGGGGGATTTAAACCTTTTACCTTCAATCTATCTATAATCAATTCTTCAATGGGACGAATCTCACTTTCCCAATCCCAAGGAAACTCTAAATTTTCATCATCCCCACTCTTTTCCCATTTTAAGTATGCCTCTTCCAAAGCACTGTGGATAAACTCACCAAACCACAATTGAATTGGCATCAATGGAGTTAGATGACCCTTGTTTTGATATCTGTATTGCAGATTACAAGTTAAAAATGACAATAGGTCACCAGTTAGGCTATACTCCGGTATTATATATTCCTTGGACTTAGTTGATAATTTCATCTTTTCACCATCCCAAAAATACAGTCGATCATTTCTTCTTTTCACCATACTTAAAAATATTTGAAAATCCCTATAGAACTAATTTTTTCCATACAAAGTTTAATATAATTTACTTAAAATAATGATTAATTAAATTAAATAGATATTATCAAAACCTATAAATTCTTCATCCCTATTCCAACCTAATGCAACATTAGGTATAGTCATGTGTTTATCCTTTTGACTATATCCATCAATGTTTGGATTTAAGCCAACTAATAACAAAACATCTTTTGCCCTGGAAAATGCAACAAAATACAATCTTGTCAAATCATCAAATGCACAGTCTATATTGTCCCGATCAACTGAAAATGAGCTGTACTTTTCAACCCTCTCCTGTATTATTGTTGATGAACTTGGATGCTTTGGAAATCTTAAGAATGACTCCCTATCAATATTCTTCTTAAACCGTGACCCCACATCAACTATCACCAAAGGAAATTCCAATCCCTTGGACTGATGAATGGACATAATATTGAATCTCTCCGGCGGAATGACTTCAAATAGGTTCTCATCAATATCAACCCTTCCAGTTGCAATCGGTACGAAGATATTCAATAATGCCTCATTGATTGATTCCTCCTCCGCTTCAGCAGAGGAAAAGTCTATTTTCGCTGAATATTTATTAAAGAAATTTGTTTGATTGATTGTCTGTGTAATGACCTTTAAATAAACGACACCCTCGTCATCCTCATTGAATTTTGGAATCCAAGTAACTAGCTTATATGCCAATTCTATCAATCCTGCATTTTCCGGCCATTTCATATCCCTTGCATCATCTGAAGAAAATGGACGCCTCAATTGCCAATGGGTTACAAATCTTTCAAGTGAAACCGGAGAAAGAGGTTCAGGATTTACATCTTTCATATATGAAATGGCTTTTCTACGCCAAATGCCCATATTCCTACCTGCTGAATTAGGAATCTTATCATTTGCCCTTTGGCATCTTGAATTTGGATCGATACATTCCAGCATCAGACCGCATAGGATGGAAACTTCATCAATATTCTGCAAGTCTTGCCCTCTTGGATTGAAAACTTCAATTGGATGTCTCATTTTAGCCAAGATTCTCTTTAATGCATATGGAAATGTGCGGCCTCCCATAGATGTAATTTCCTTTGGGGAATATGTCAGGAAAGCAATATCCTCTATTGAACCGTTTTCATCTAATCTAATCTCAATTTCATTCTTTTCCTTAGCCAAATCAAATCCGCTATCCCTATAATTTAACAATGTTGTCTTATTGTCTGAATTCAGCTTTCGATTGTCCTCTTTGCTTAAAACACGCTTGACCTTACGCTTGACCACCCTATTCCTATTCAGCTCATCAATGAATTTGGCCAAATCCTTGGCAAGCATCTGCTCATTGTTTCGAAACATTCCTAAAATTGGAATTGGATTGGATTCATTGCCGGAACCCTCATCAGACCCTGCATCAATTGAAGCGCTTTCGGAACCTTCTTCATCGGATCTTGTTGGAAACTCAATTTTAGGCTTTTCATTTACACGTGCAGACTGATATCTTTCATCCAATTCAACAAAATCATTGCACAAATCTATGATATTTTCAGTTGATCTGTAATTGGTCTTAAGATTCACCTCAATCACATCAATTCCAAGCTCTCCGATTCTTTCAATGAAATTGGTGAATAGATATACGCTGGCCCTTCTGAATCTGTACAATGATTGGTCATCATCCCCCACTACAGTAATGCTTCCCCCATTATCATGTGCAGATTGGGCAATCTTAAAGTATATTCTTTCCTGCAGAAAGTTGGTGTCCTGATATTCATCGATTAGGACAATCTTTATTTCACTTTGAAAAACATTCAAATCCCCACTGTCCAACCTATTGAAAAACTCTGTTTCAAGCATTGCAAAATCACAGATATTTTTAGTTTTAAGAACTTCAATATACTCTAAAATCAGATTCAAAGCCATATGCCTTCCAGTTTCCTTTGGAGAGACATCCTTTAGGATATCCTTGATTTCCACCATATTGTAATAGCAGACCTCTTTTATATTTATCAGGATGTCTGCCATCATTGTTAGATTTCTTATTTTAGGTTTTTCATGGGTCTTTTGTTCCTTGCCGGTTATTTCAGCCAAATATTCCTGCAGTGCCTCATTCTTGTACCTATCATCCTTAAGGAGACAATCGTTTATCATAACTGAATTGGCGACAAAATCCTCTATTAATGTAGGTTGGGTGACGCCTGCCTTTCTATATACACGCAACAGCTCTTCTGCAATACTGTCGATTGTACCTACATTCACCTGGTTGAAATCAATTTTCCCAATCCTTTTAATCAATCTTTCATCAATCTCTTCTCCGCTGAATAGCTTATCCATATAAAGGGCAATGACTGCACTTTTTATTTCAGATCCCCATTGGAGAATACGTGATAACAGTTCATTGGCCGCCTTTTTGGTAAAGGTGGTTGCCAATATCTCATTAGGTGAAACATCATCTACGAAGATAAACTTCAATATCTTAAGCACCATAACGGTTGTCTTACCTGAACCAGGCCCGGCCACAATGAATAAGGATTGGCCCATATCAGAAGAAATAGCTAAATTTTGATCTTCATTTGAAGAAATGTCCCTTTTTAAAACATTTACGACAAGTTCCTCAAATTCCTCATATCCTATCAATATACAACCCCACTTACATTTAATCAATGAATTATTAAAAATAATTCCAAAATCATTATAATATTTATATAAGCTAACTTTTTTAAATTATTATGCCTAAATAAATATTGTCCTATAAAATATTTTAATTTTTGTATTTAAATAGACAGACATAGAGCAAATGAAAAATAATATTTGAAAAAATATTTTAAATTAGATTTCTATTAATTATATATTGTTATTTTTAATTTAAATAAATTAATGGTAAGTTTTATTAAATTTAATTAGCAAATATATATTTATTAGTAAAATTAAAATTATATTGGAAAAATAAAAAAATAAAAAAAATTATAATTACATTGGAATAATAAGAAAAACTGAATAATTAAAATTTCATTGAAAAATTTAAACCAAATAAAAATTTTATTCTTTAAATTATTTATCGACTGATTATCATGACAAATATGGCTAAAGACACTGAAGAGATGGAGAATATAGACAAGTTTAAAAACGATATTCGCTTTAGGCGTAAAATCGAACATGTGGAAACAATTCCATCTAAAGAGGCCAGATATAAAAAGGTTGATAAGTTAGAGAAAAAAATATTAAAGTACCTTGAAGATAAGGAAATTAAACTATACGAACACCAGGCACTGGCAATTGAGAAATCAAGGGAAGACAAAAACATTATTATCACCACACCAACAGCCAGTGGAAAAACATTATCATTTAATTTGCCTGTTATAGAGGAACTCATCAAGGATAATGATGCATGTGCATTATACATTTATCCTGCAAAGGCATTGTCTTACGACCAATTAAAGGTTTTAAGAAAATTTGATGAAGAGCTGGACCTTGACTTAAATCCTAATCCCTATGATGGAGACACACCAAAGGCAAAAAGATATAAAATCAGGCAGGAATCAAGAGTTATCCTAACAAACCCTTATCAGATTCATTTGATTTTACAATGGCATCACCAATGGGAACGATTCTATTCAAATTTAAGATACATCGTTATTGATGAGGCCCATTACTACAAGGGAATTTTCGGTTCCAATGTTGCCTTCTTAATCAGAAGACTTAAGAGAATCGCCAATTTTTACGGATCCGATCCAAAATTCATCCTATCCTCTGCGACCCTTGCAAATCCATTGGAACTTGCAGAGAAGCTAACTGGAGAGGAATTTGAATTGATTGACAAGGACAGTTCCCCGAGTGGTGAAAAGGACTTTATCCTATATAACCCATATAAAAAATTGCCAATGCATTCTGATGATGAAAATCTCTCTATACATCAGGAAACAGAGAGGATATTCCTTTATTTGCTATTAAAAGACATACAGACATTATGCTTTACATCCAGTAGAAAGATTGCAGAGCTGATTGCATTATGGACAAAAAGGGATATGGAACATACCAAAAAGAAATATGCAGATAGAATCTCCGCCTATAGGGCAGGATACTTGGCAGAAGACAGAAGGGAAATAGAAAACGGCCTTAAGACCCGAAAGTATTTGGGGGTCACCTCAACAAATGCCCTTGAACTGGGCATAGATGTAGGTTCACTCGATGCAGTAATCATTTCAGGTTTTCCTGGGTCCATGATATCAACTTGGCAACAAGGAGGAAGGTCAGGAAGGCAGAATCAGAAATCTCTTGTTATTTTAGTTGCATTCGAGAATCAGCTTGACCAATACTTCATGAAAAATCCTGAATTTTTCTTTGACAAGCCTCATGAGAATGTTGTAATCGATTTGAACAATGAAAAGCTTTTGAATAACCATATCATCTGTGCTGCAAATGAATTGCCTCTCTCTCCAGAGGAACTTAATGATGTCTTTAATGTGGATGGAGAGTTTGCAGAAAACATCATTCAAAACAGAGATTTGAAAAGGAGCGCAGGACTTTACATTTACCCATACGACGATAACCCTGCATTCGAATTTTCTCTTGACCAGATTTCCAATGAAATATTCAGCGTAATGAATGGAAACAAGCTTATTGAGAAAATAGAAAGGTCTCAAATGTATAGGGAAGCTCATGAAGGAGCTATTTTAATCAATAAAGGCCAAACCTATATTGTAACTGATGTTGACTTTAATACACACATTATAAATGTCATTAAAAGGGATGTCAATGCCCATACCGTTGCACTTAAGAGAACCCAAACAAAAATCATCAAAAAGATTAAAAAAGTGAGAATTGGAGACTTTACAGTCCATTACGGTGAATTGGAAGTTGAGGAAGACTACTATAAATACAAGAGAATGGAATTTTCCAAAACAATTGGAACATATATATTGGATTTGCCTCCATTGAAATTCAAGACAAAGGGATTATGGTTCACCATTCCAGATAGTGTCAAGGAATCATTGGAGGATAAGTACAAAAATGAAACTGAGGTCTTTGCAGGAGGTCTTCATGGAGCTGAACATGCATTGATTGGCCTATTCCCACTTCATGTCATGTGCGATAGATTTGACATCGGCGGACTTTCAACCAATTATCACGAAGACACTCAGGATGCTTCCATCTTTATTTATGATGCTTATGAAGGGGGAATTGGGATATGTGAAAAGGCAATTGATGTCTTCAGCAAACTAACCAATTCCACAAGGAATCTGCTTAAGACATGCGAATGTGAAAATGGCTGTCCATCCTGCATCTACTCTCCAAAATGTGGAAATGACAATAAGCCATTGCATAAGAAGGCAACAGAGTTCATTTTGGATTATATGTGGGAAGAGATGAACAAACTATCTCCAAAAGAACTTTACAATAAGGAAAATCAGGATTTGGAGAACAGAATTTCATATAATGAGACTTTTTACAATCAAAAAGGCAACCATTCCAAAAACAACTATAGAAATGGAGAGCATGAGGATATTGAAATATCCAATGAAAATTGCAAAGAGCCGGAAAAAGACCTATTGGATGAAGCATATCAAGACGAAAAACAGGAGAAAGACCCGCTGGATGAAGCTTATCAGGATGCTTTGGAAGAGTACAACAAGGAAAATTATGGCATTGCCAAAGATATTCTTACAAACATTATCATCAAGAAAGATAGTGCAGATGCCTATTATCTCATTGGAAAAATACTCTATCTCCAAGATGATAAGATGGGTGCAATGTCATTTGTAAAGAAAGCCATTTCAATCGATAATGGGCATGAAGATGCCAATGATTTTTTATTGGAGTTGAAAAACCGATTATAAAATCAAATCATTCTAAAATAAATATTTATAAGGGATAAAATGGAAATCACTAACGAAAATAAAAATGAGATAAGAGAGCAAATCAACACTGACATAAATAATATTCTGGAAGGACATGAATTGCCTTACAGGATGGATGGAATTTCAGTCATGAAAACATCCAAAGGAACCAGTTTTTTAGGAAATGTAAGGGTTCACGATCCAAACAAGGTAAAGGCAGTCAGAGCTGAAATAGAAGATTATTTAGACAAGTTTGGAAAGGTGGTCATCAATTCAAGAGACGTTGTTCCATGCTGTGAGTTGCCATACACATATATCACATTCCACATAAACTTTGATGAATGATTTATCAAATTATTCAATAGATCAGGTAAAGGTCAGATTTTAAAATATTGTTTAGGATACTATGACATCACGTAGAGAAGAGCATGAAGCCTATCTGAAAGGAGTTTTATTAAGTCAATCCCCCTCAGGGAATCCTTCCAATGAAAAGGACCAAAGGTCCCTAATGGATTCATTGAATTATTTCAGTAATCTTAAGTTTGGATTGATGAACAAATATAAGGATTTGGATTTCCTGGACATTGAAGGCAGCAAGCCTATTGAAAATGTCTATGGTGAGACCCTAAGGATAAGACGAAAGGAGAAGATAGACTTTAAGCTTGATGAGGATTTAATTAGGAAGAATCTGGCTTCCAATTTAAAATTGGTCCCTGGAATTGGACTTGAAACAGAAATGAAGCTTAAGAGAGAAGGATATAAGACCCATTATGATTTATTGGATCATCCAAATTATTCTAAAAGGGCTGAAAAACTAATCAATCGGATTGAAAAGAATTGCTTTGTTAAGGAATTCAATCTTCTTAAGGAATTGAATAAATATCCGAATCATAAGAACAGCACATTAAAGGCCTTAAGTTCACTTGACCCATTTAACCTTAAATTTATGGATATTGAAACCTTAGGGCTTTCAAGCGCTCCCATAATCCTCATTGGGATTGCTGAGATTAAGGGAGGGTGCATTGAATCAAATCAATATTTGCTTAGGGACAAGGAAGAGGAGCCTGCACTTATTGAAGCATATCTGTCCCATATTGACGAAGCCAGCGTTCATGTAACATACAATGGAGCAAGGTTTGATATTCCTTTCATAAAGAATAGGGCCAGATTATATAGGATTGACTGCAATCTTGACCAGATTCATTACGACTTGATCTATCCTGCAAGGAATCTATGGAAGAATAAACTTCCAAACTGTAAATTGACCACAATTGAAGAGCATTTATTCAATATAAAGCGTGTTGATGATGTTCCTGGCGCTTATATCCCAGATTATTACAGAACATACCTAACAACCAAGAATATTGGTCCATTGATACCTATAATAGAGCATAACCGTATGGATATTGTTTCCCTTGCCCATTTTTTAATGAAAATTTATGAGGAATCTTTTTAGGGATAATATAAAATAGGCTTTAACTTTTTTTAAATCTCATTTGAGTAATAATGATTTTCAAAATAGTATTAAAATTATCCAAATATAATTTAACAATAAAACATTGCCTTATTCCAAATAATAATTAATATTTTTAATCGAATATCCAAATCAATAAGAAATAATACATTAAATAAACATTACATTTATAAATAATGAATTATAAAATAAAATATGAAGATAACCTTTTAAGGTAAGACTCTAACAAGTTAAAGAATAAAAATTAAGTAATTTTTAAAAAAAATAATTATCCCATATAAAAAAATAAAAATACTTAATTTTTATCTTTTTTAATCTTTTTTTATCATTTTTAATAGAATTTTTTTAATAATAATTTTATTAATGATTTATAATTAAATAAAAACACGACTGTATAGTCTGAAATTCCAAA
>JAUNXF010000064.1 GCA_030539935.1 Methanobrevibacter sp. | reverse complement strand
TTAAAATAGTTTTTTTTTTAAAAAATAGTTTTTTTTAATGCATTTTTGGAGTATATATTTAAAAAAAGTAAAGAGATGATTATTATTTCAAATCATCTGTATTGATAAGGTCACTGTTCATCAATGACTTCATAGTGTCGATATCTATTTGGCCGGGTGCAGTATTGTCATTGACGACTGCAAATGTGAATGGTGCATTGAACTTAGCTGCAATTACTCTTGTATAGCTTCCCAGTTCTCCCATAGAGATTGCAACAACATTGTCAAAGTGTGATAGGATCGGAAGAATTGTCAATGTGTCCTCAAGGGTATTCGGCATCACAGCTATCTTTGCAATGTCTCCAATCTCCTTTTCCTGAATTACAATGTCCATCAATATGTCAAGGTCAGGAGTCTGCTTGAAGTTATGATAGGAAATGATGGATGTCGCCCCTGTTTCTGTAATTAATTCAATGAGTTTCCTATCTGTCTGAAGCTCAACATCAACATAATCCGCCACATCACAGCATTCCCTAAGGATTGCTATTCTGTCCTCTTCGCTTCCTCTAAAGGATCCCCCTTCCTTTGAGCTTCTGTTTGTTGCAATTGTTGGAAAGTTGATCTCTTCAATAATCTCCTTTACAGTTTTTGGATTTGGGTTTTCCATTCCATCTATTCTAAGCTCAAGAATGTCTGCTCCTTTGATTATGCAATCATTAGCTACCTTTAGGATATTCTCCTTATCCTTTTGGAATATTGGGATGGCTATTTTGGTTTCACTATACACTTTCTTACCTCATCATAAAATATAAATGGATTTTGCCAATGTTTCTTCTTGTTAAATGTTTTAAGTATTAATATATTTATTCTTATGAATTATATACTTATTCTTAATCTTAGGCTATTCTTAATTAAAAATCGGGTTCAATAAAAAATTTAATAAACTATAAGAATAAAGATTATAATTGATATTATGAAAGTGGTAGCTATTGGTGCAGATATTTCAAATAATGATGTTTCAGTTTCCGATTCATTGGTTGAAAATATTGAAAGGGACATTCCCAAACTCATTGAATTGGGAGCTAAAAAGGCCGCTTTGACAAACATTACCGGTGATGATGTTGTAATCACTGCCTTTGTTGAAGATGAGCTTTTGGAAACTGTTAATGCAGGGATTGTAGAAATATTAAGAGATAATGCAGAGGATTTGGGAGATGTTGCAGGAATCTCAACAGACCCTGATAATGCTGGAGAGGGAATCTCCTATGCAGAGGCAAATCTTGAAGAGGGATTCTATCAGGATGCAATTATTATGGCCTTCGACACTTATGGAGGTGAATCATTTGTCAGGGATGTTGCGAATTCAGCCATTGAGGCTGCAAGCGGCATGAAGGCAGTTACTGGAGTCAGTGACAGGATAGGAACAAGAACAGACATTCCTGGAGTGGGATATGTATCTGAAAATGACACCGATGATCCTGTTGTGGTGGTTTCAGTAAGTGAGCTTGAACAGATTGCTGTAGTTGCAAGCGCAATGATTGGAGCAGCCCTTGGAAACAAGAACACCTATCTTGTTAAAAGGCACACCCCATGCAATGTGCTTCCAGGAAGCGTATTGGTATCAGTAACTGCATTAATGAATGGAAATATGATTGATTTATCTATACCATTTGAAAACAAAACAAGAATTTTAGGTTAAGTATCAATTTAATTAATTTTAGATGTAATTATTTTGATGATTTTTAATAAAGTATGATTTTAATTTAGTCTATATTAAAGCATTCTTTATTAAATTTTTTTACTATTTTTTTATACTATTATTTTGAAAAATCTCTATTTTTTATTTCTGTAATTTTTTATTTTTCATGTTTAAGATTTCGGGTTTTTAATCAAATAAATGATTAACTATTTAATATTTAAGAACTAAATATAATATTGATTAATAATTTTATATAATTATTAACTATTTCAATTATTTCCACTTATAAAAAATTATTAAATTTAAATTTAGATAGTGATGTCATATGATAATTTTAAATGAAGATACAAAATGTTTAGTGCAAGGGATTACAGGTAAACAAGGACGATTCCACACTGAGCAAATGATGAAATACAATACTAAAATAGTGGCAGGAGTAACTCCAGGCAAAGGAGGACAAGAGGTTTGTGGAGTTCCTGTTTTTGATTCCATTGAGGAAGCTAAGGAAAACACTGATGTAAATGCATCAATTATTTTTGTACCGGCTCCATTTGCTAAGGATGCTGCATTTGAATCCATTGAACATTTGGATTTGGTCATCATAATCACTGAACACATTCCTATTCATGACACTATGGAAATCATGGCCTATGCTAAGGAAAAGGGCGTTACTGTCATCGGACCGAACACCCCTGGCGTAATCTCCCCTAAAGTTGGAAAACTTGGTATTATGCCAACCCATATCTTCTCTGAAGGTGATGTTGGGGTAATTTCAAGAAGCGGTACATTGACTTATGAAATCGCAAGCCAATTGACCCGTGCAGGAATTGGACAAAGCACTTGTGTAGGTATTGGAGGAGATCCAGTTATCGGTACCCCATACATTGAAGTCTTGGACATGTTTGAAAATGACCCTGATACTAAGGAAATAGTGTTGATTGGTGAAATCGGTGGAGGAGCAGAAGAGGCTGCAGCTGAATACATTAAGGATAACATTACAAAACCTGTTGTAGCATACATTGCAGGTATTTCCGCACCTCCTGGAAAAAGGATGGGTCACGCAGGAGCCATCATTGCAGGTAATTCAGGTACTGCAAAAAGCAAAATGGAAGCTTTGGCGGCAGCTGGTGTAAAGGTTGCTCAAAAACCATCTGAAATTGTAGAGTATATTAAGGAAGCTCGCGGAGAATAATCATTCTCCCTCTTTTTTTATTTTTCTTTAATAAGCATACCTAATAATAATTCAATCATAATCAAATTAATAGAAATCAAAAAATCAAGTTTATCAAACCCCTATTTTTTAAAGGAACTATTTCTGAGTGATAATATGGATAAGGAAGAGATCATTGAAAAGTTATTGGCTGGTGAAATGAAGCTTTATCAAATTGACAATTTCACCAAAAACGCTACAGAGGCTTTGGATATTAGAAGGGAATTCATAGAAAGATATTCCGATTGCAAACTTGACAAGATAGCTGACTATACCTTGGACATGGAACTTGCATTTGCAAAGAACATTGAAAATCCTATAGGAACCGTACAGATACCTATTGGCGTTGCAGGTCCTTTAAGGATTCATGGTGAACATGCAAAGGATGATTTCTTCGTACCTCTTGCCACTTCTGAAGGGGCATTGCTTGCATCAGTCAACAGAGGATGTTCAGCAATCACTGCAGCTGGAGGGGCCAATGCGAGAGTCATTGGAGACAAGATGACAAGGGCTCCTGCCATCAAAACCAGCTCAATCGTTGAGGCAGTAAAGGTGAAGCAATGGTTTGAGGATAAGTTTGATGAGCTTAAGGAAATTGCAGAATCAACAACAAGCCATGGAAAATTGGTCAAGATTGATCCAATAATCATTGTAGGAAATTATGTCTATCCACGCTTTGTTTACTCAACAGGAGACAGCATGGGCATGAATATGGTGACTATTGCAACTGAAAAGGTTTTGACTAAACTTTATGAGGATTTGGGAGTGCATGCATTGGCATTAAGCGGAAATCTTTGTGTAGATAAGAAGCCTGCAGCCATCAATATTGTTGAAGGCAGGGGGAAAACAGTTGTTGCAGACATCTTGATACCTGAAGCTATTGTCAGAACCAAGCTTAAGACAACTGCAAAGGCAATTGAAGAAGTAAATATAGCAAAGAACCTAATAGGTTCTGCTGCAGCGGGAAGCATGGCTTACAATGCTCATTTTGCCAATATGATTGGAGCAATATTCTTGGCAACCGGTCAGGATGAGGCACATGTTGTGGAAGGTTCCCTTGGAATTACAACTGCTGAAGATAGGGATGGGGACTTATACTTCTCTGTGAACATGCCTGATTTGCCTATTGCCACCATTGGAGGCGGAACAAGACTTGAAACCGCTAATGAAGGATTGAAGATAATTGACTGTGCAGGAACCGGAAAGGTAAATAAGTTTGCTGAGATTGTCATTTCAACAGTTCTTGCAGGAGAGCTATCATTGCTTGCTGCAATCTCTGCAGGACATTTGGCAAAGGCACATCAAGAGCTTGGAAGATAATTGGATTTAAATTAACCTCCATCTTTTCTTTTTTTACTTTAGATTTTTTTTTTATTTAGGATTGATATTTATGTCTGAAGAGGATTATATAGATTTTAAAAAGGAATTTGAGGATTTCAAAAAGGCTTTGGAAAATAGCAAGCCAATCTTCGATGAGGAGGAATTAGTTTTTGATGAGAACTTCAATCTAATAAGTGAAGCCAATGAGGATACAGATTCAAATGAGGACCTAAAGATCAATGTGGATTCAAATGATTATGAGGAAAATTATGAAAATTTAGATTTCTTCGATCAGGCCAATCATTATTTTTTAAGTTACTATTGTCCTGAAATCACTATTGAAACTGATGATTTCAAGTTGAACTTAGCCATTAAAAAGGATTATTCCCAAATTGATGATTTGGATAAAAGAAAGGAGGAATTCATCAGGGACCTTAGGGATTTCATTGATGAATTTGAATCAACTGAAGAATCCAATGAACTGATGGAATATTATGAAAAGTAATTCCCTTAACTTGAAATATATGGGAAAGGATATGGTTTACATTATTATCATTGATGAAAAGATTGAAAAAAATTATAATAATATAAATACTAAAATAAACATATTAACAATTACATAAAACAATAGTTATATTTTTTATGACTATTCAAGGTGATATTATGTGTAGTTCTGGAGGCCCAATGGCTGATCTTTCAATGAAAAAATTGAAAACAAAGAAATATAAATGCTTAGATTGTGGAAATGACTTTAAAGGATTAGGTAAAAAGGTTATCTGTCCTTCATGTCAAAGTGACAATGTAGAAGCACAAGAATAAACATATTGCTATTTTATTGTTAGGAGTGAATAATCTATTTGCTCTTTAACTTTTTTTATTATTTTTATTTTCATTACTTTTTTTAGATTATTATAGATTTTTAAGGGATTTATGATTATAAAGGATTTAAGAATTTATTAAGGATTTTAGGATTATTTTTCATGGGGATTGAATCATTATAGGTGATATTATGGAAACAGAAATTAAATTTGGCAAGGATGAAATACTGTTTTTGCTTGGTGAAAGCGGTATGGTTGGAATAGTTAAGGCTGGAGAGGATAAGATGCTCTTTATAGGGACTCCTGACAGTGATGAAATCGTCCAATATCTTGAAGAGGATGATTTGATTGCCGTTTCTTCCTTTAATCTTGGTGAAAAATATGAAAAGGGAATAAGGTCCCTTGCATATCTTACAAGGGATATAGAATCACCTATACTTGTACTTCCTAAGGACCATCCCTCTTCAAAAAGGCTTAAGATGGTCTTGTCAGTTGGTGAAAATGTAAGGCTGGACTGTGGAATAGTTCCTGGAACACACCCTGAACAGGATATCCTATGTTCCTGTGACAGCTTGTCTGGATTGAATATAGTTAAATCCAAGGACGGGGTGGTCATTGAGGGTGAAGTCAAGAATTATAAGATCGAGCCCTTTTAATTTACTAATTTGATATTTAAATTATTTCATTTGAATTAAGATTATTTCATTTGATATTAAAATTATTTTAATAATAAATTTTATATATTTAAAACAAATTATTTTAATATATATATAAACTAATAATATATTATAAAAAATCATAGAATTGTCAATTATGTTACTGCATGAACAAGCATTCCAATTAATTGGCGAAGGCGTTGTGCTTTTAGTATTTCTAATAGTGGTCATTCTTATATTGGGGATCATATTGGGGATAATTCTGGTTAGGAAAAACAAATTAATGTTTCCATCAGTGATTATCTTTATCGTAAATGTGTTCTATTCTCCCCTTAAGAGTTTTGCAAACCTTTTAGGTCTTGATGATGCTTTCGTGGATAATATTGGAATAGAAGTCAGAAATAAGGTCAACAAGACCAAGTTTGATAGGATTTCCCCTGAAGATAAGATCATTGTGTTGCCCCATTGCCTCAGGTCTGCTCATTGTGAAGCGAGCTTAAAGGAAACTGGGGTGAAATGTACCTTTTGCGGCAAATGTGCAATTGGAACCATTAAGGAAAAGGCTGAACCAATGGGCTATAGGGTATTCATCGTGCCAGGATCCAGTTTCGTTAAGAAGATAATTCAACAGAACAGGTTCAAGTCAGTTGTTGGAGTGGCTTGTCATGTGGATTTGAATCAGACTATGATGGCCTTATCCGATTTTGCCCCTCAAGGAGTTCTTTTATCCACTTCAGGTTGTTTCCAGACCAAAGTGGATGTCAAAAAGGTTCTTGAAACAATCGGATATTATGAATATGTGGAGGAGCAAAAAAGGATTGAGGATAGTAAGCCTATAGATATTGACATAATTTAAGGTGATTTGGGTATTAATCCAAGTAAATGATGATTATTTTATTCTAAAGATTTTCATTTGGAGGTTTTTATTATGAAAAATAAGATTCTGATTGCTATTTTAGCCCTTATTATAATAGTTTGTGGTTTATATGCTGTATACATTATATCTGAGACTCCTTCAGATTCTATTTATGCACCAGAGAGGATTGATTTGACTGTAGCTTCCGAAGGGCCATTTGATGTGGATAAGTTTTGTGAGGAAGTCAGAACCCATCCTTATTATGAAGGATATGACAATGAGACTGTTGCATGGCTTGAAAAATATGATGATTGTCAAATCTTAACATCTTCCGATGCCTTTGTTGTTGTAAACAAGACTGAAATAGGAAAAATACCAATATTAAATGCCAATGATGCTTTTATAAATGAAACCTTTGAATGCAATGTTGTAGAAAACCGTTCATTAGGTGATGGCTTTAAAGACGTCTTGGTTGTGAAGAATATTTATTATGTTGATGAGACCGTTCAGTCTGCAGTGGAATGATAATTTTTTCATTCTTTAAAATTTAGATAGATCATTAGAAGTTTGAGGTGAATAAATGGTGGAAACAGACATTAGTCCATTTTTTATAATTAAGAAGCTGAGAGAAGGGGAAGAATTGAAAATGGACCAAAAGCATATCAAGATTAGAATGAATTCCGACAAGGTAATGGCCATTCACTACAAGGCCCCTATGGAAAGGACAATCGAGTTGGAGATGTTCTTTGATAATTTCAATCCTATTGATAGGATTAACTATGACATAGGAGGAACCGGCTGGGTCGGCGCTAACTTCAGAGGGCTTATCGATGGAAAGGATGATTCCTTGCCATTGGATTATGACTATAAGATTCTGATGTTGGAGGAATATAAGTGTCCGACTAAAGTTGAACTTAGAAACGTTAAGAGAAGTTCCAAATTCAGGCCTAAGTTTACTTTGGCTGACTCTAAATGATTTTTATAATACTAATTATGGGGGAAAGTAATGAATAAAAAGAAAATGATTATATTGGCTGGAGCTATTGTAGTCCTTATTATGGCTTCATTAGGTGCTTCTTCAGCATTTGAACTATTCGGCACTGATTTCTTCGGCGCTACAACAGATTTTGACAATAACTTCATGTCAGGCACCTTTTCAGGAAATACGGTCCAGAATGAGATTGATGATGAAGGGCCTGCGAAAGGATGGACAGATTCCTATGAGGACAAGGAACATAACATAACCTATAACATGTCCTGTGTAAAGGATGGAGACTTTATAACAGACCTTTATCAATTGCAAGGATTAGGTCAGCCTGAAGTGAGAAATTATAATGATCAGCCTTGGAAAATCTTTTATTCACAAGCTGTTCCAGATTCAAATATGACTGATGATAAAGCAGACAATAAAACCAATAATACTATAAACGTTTATATCTGTGAAGCGGATGTCAATGGCACCACATACACAATCAATGTTATGGCCTATGACAATAAGACCGAATGTGACGGCACATTGTTCTGTCCATTGTATAAGGATTATATTCAGCCTTTGATAAAAAGCGTTGAATTTAAGGATTCTAAAAAGGCGCCAAAAATGGCTGAATTATTAAATATGTCAGATGAGGAGTTTGAATTCAATAGGGAATATATAAATGGCATCTTCAATGGCACTATAGATCCAAGCACACTTCAACAATAAATGGCGTTCTTAAACAGAATAATATTCTTATTCTGTTATTTTTTTATTTAGAATTGGATGATATTTATGAGAGTGACTGTTTTTCATGCAAATGAATGCGATAAGAGGAAATGCACTGCATTTAAGATGGAAAAGCAAGGAAAATGCAAGATAGTTTATAAGATTCATCAGATTCCCCGAGGTGCAGTTGTCCTGAATCCATTTTCCGATAAGGCGGTTTCATATGAGGACAGGCCTCTTGTTGAGAATAAGGGAATTGTAGGACTTGACTGCTCATGGAATAAGGTATCAAGCTCTGCAAGTTTCTTCAGCTTATCCAAATATCACAGGTCCCTTCCATTTTTGATTGCAGCGAATCCAGTCAATTTTGGAAAGCCATGCATTCTATCAACAAATGAGGCGATTGCAGCAACATTTTATATAACAGGATTCAAGGATGAGGCACATCATATAATGGATGGTTTCAAGTGGGGACATTCCTTTATTGAAATGAATTATGACTTGCTTGAAGCATATAGTGATGTAAAAACAAGTGAAGAGGTTGTAAAAATACAGAATGACTTTTTAGAGGCCCATCAAAAATAATCATACTTATTTTTACGAAAATAAACCTAACATTTATATACTATTAAATTAATATATTTTATTAATAGTTATGATTACATACTATTTGTATTTCATAATTTATTCTTTTTAGACTTTTATTATGAATTTAATGAATCTTTTCATGAATTTCTATTTAAGCTATTGAATTTAATGAATTTTTTCATGAATTTCTATTTAAGTTATATTGATCAATTAATTTAATGAGATATGGAGGAATTTTAAATGGCAAGATTTGAAGAAGCAGAAAACAGAATGTTCAATGTAAAAATCTGTTTAAAATGTAATGCACGTAATCCTGCTGGAGCTACTACTTGTAGAAAATGTGGTTACAAAGGTTTAAGATTCAAAGCAAAAGAACCTAGAGGATAGATTCACTCTATCCCTTTAAACTTAAAAGAGAATTTTCATTCTCTTTAGATTTTTACAATTTTACTATTTTTAACAATAATATTACTGATTTTAATTCATTATTAACTAATTTTCAGCGATTTTTATCTATTTTTTATCTGATTTGATTATTTTATCTATTTTTCATAAAATTTTATAGAAATTTTAAATACTAATAAGTTAATAAATATTAATAGCTAATTAAATTATGGTCATAATTTAATATTC